>JAXZEJ010000328.1:0-2896 GCA_037424205.1 bacterium
CATGGCCTGCATGCGCAGAAGCTCGGCTTCGCCGGGGTGGCCGCCGACCATTGCAAGATCAAGAGCCTGGCCGCCGCACATGCCGCGTACGCCGGCCGCACGGGCGAGCGTGCCGCACAGGCGGGCTGCCGCGGCCGGAGGCTGGACTTCCGAAAGCACCGTAAAAGCTTCGGTCTGAAGAGCGTCGCCCGCAAGCATCGCCGTCGCCTCGCCGTACTGGACGTGCACCGTCGGTTTGCCGCGTCGCAGCGTATCGTTATCCATCGAGGGCATGTCGTCGTGTACAAGCGAATAGGCATGCACGAGTTCAAGCGCAAGCGCCGCACGGTCGAGCGATTCGCTCGAGGCGCCCGAAATCGAACCTGCAGCGTAGCAAAGCAGAGCACGCACGCGCTTTCCGCCGCCGAGCACCGCATAGCGCATCGCGCCGATCAGACGCTTGGGCTCGCGCCCAGGCTTGGGCAGCGTGCTCTCAGCAAACCATTCGATATGCTTGACCGATTCGGCCATCCAGGCCTTAAAGCCGTTGTCAGCAGCTTCCGTCATTGAGTTCACCTCTCTTCAATATCTTGCCGGCTGATCAGAACGGCACGTTCTCGGCTTCGTCGGATTCTGCGCGAAGCGTCTCAATTGTCCTGCGGGCTTCCTCGAGCTCGCGGCGGCAACGCTTGAGAAGCGCGGTTCCGCGTGCATATCCGGCCACGCTTTCCTTGAGAGTCGCTTCGCCCGAAGCCATGCTGCTCGTAAGCTCTTCAAGCTCCGCAAGCGCCTCTTCAAAGGTGAGTTCCTCAACGGGTTTAAGATCTGTCATCGGAGTTTATCTTCCAAAAAAGCCGTCCGAACCGGAAAAAAGGGTCGGAACGCGCCGCCCGAATCATCCGGGCATACTTTTTTATTGTACCGAAAGACCGAGTGTTTCTCTGTATGGCCTGCGCAGTACGCATGCCTGCAAGCCATTGATACACCTGCCTTTACATTCGCCCACCATGACCAAAAGTCTTTGGATGCTTGTCGCATCGCTCCTCTTCGCCTTGATGGCCGCCTTCGCCCGCATGGGCGCTTCGGATTTCTCCGCGCTCGAACTTGTCTTCTACCGCTCCGCCTTCGGTGCGGCCGTCATTGCCATCTGGGTGGCATGGAAAGGCTTTACGCTCAGGACGCCTCTGGTGCGCTCGCACTTCATGCGCAGCTTTCTGGGCACGTTTGCGCTCACAATCTGGTTTTATGCCATTTCGAAGCTTCCGTTGGGCACCGCCATGACGCTCAACTACACGAGCCCGCTCTACATGGCGCTCATCGTCATCTTTCTCGCTATCAGAAAAGGCGAATCCTTCAGCCGTGCAAGCGCTGCGGCGGTGGCCCTTGGATTCTTCGGCGTCACGCTTGTTCTGAAACCCGAGCTTTCTCCCGAACAGACCTTCCCTGCGCTCGTCGGCCTTACCTCGGGATTTTTCGCCGCACTCGCCTACTTCCAAATCAGACAGCTCACGCGCATGCAGGAGCCCGAATGGCGAATCGTCTTCTACTTCACGCTCTTCGGTACGGTTTGGGGCCTTGGCGGGCATCTGCTGCTGGCGGGCGGCATGACGCCCGTCACCTGGGACAACGTCCCCGCACTTCTCGGCATGGCACTTACAGCCACGGGTGCACAGCTTGCCATGACAAGATCCTGGGGCAGCGCAAACACGCTTCTAACAGCCGTCTTTCAGTATTCGGCCATCATCTTCGCCGCCGGCTTCGGCATCGCCTTCTTTAACGAACCCGTCGGACTCATGAGCGCCGCCGGCATTGCCGTCATTCTCATTTCGGGCGTCTGGGCGGCCGTCATCGCCAAAAAAGGCAAAAATTGAAACAAACAAAGATCGCCGGAACCCGCATCAAAACAAGGCTTCCCGCTTCATTAATGAATGCGGCCATCCGCCGGAGCCTCGACGCGAGAGGCCTCATGATCATGACCTCCGTGCACATGATCATGACCGAGACCAAGGATGACGGTGCTCAGAAGCACGCCTGCCACGAAAAGAACAAGCTGTCTGAAACCGTCCCGCCTTGAACGGCAGTCCCGGAAGACCTCCGGCAGGAGCGCATGAAATGTAATGAACAGAAACGATGCGGCGGAGGCGGCAAGCGCAAAGGGAAGCGCCTCTCGGGAGATGCTGACGGCGGCCCAGCCGGCAATGCCGCCCACAAGAGTCGGCACCGAAGCTGCAACGCACCACAAAACGGCATGACGGGCATCAAGTCCGCAGTTTCTCAAAATCACCATGTAGCCCGTCGACTGCGGTATCTCATGACAACACACGGCAAGCGCCACAAGCCAGCCCGCACGCTCATCCATGAGAAAGGTGCTTGCAATAAGCACGCCGTCAACGAAATTGTGCAGCCCCGCCCCGGTCATCACTGCCATTGCCGCTGCCCGCCCTGAATGCACCTCATCATGACCGTCATGGTCATGATGAGTGAAAAAACGCTCGAGCAGCAGAAAAAGCAGAATCGTGCCCAGCATGACGAGCCCAAGATCATGCGCCTCAACCCCCGGCATTTCGAACGCCTCAGGGATGAGGTGCGTGAGAGCCACTGCCGTTAGAAGACCGCAGGCAACGGCGAGAAGCTGCTCGGAAAGCCCGGCCAGCCAGCGACAGGAAAGCAGCGCCGCGACGGAAATCGAAAGGAATCTCGTCAAAACGCCTGCGGCTAGGATGTGTAGAAGAATAGACATATTGTATTCAAATGACTGTCGGAGAGGCGGAGGGAAGCCTCTATACGCACATTGCGCGGCAAGGAATATTTTACGTCAGAGCGTCCACGGCAAGCTCTCATTTGCAATATCTATCGCCAATGTAACGCCAATAGGTAAATAATTGTTTACGAAATTTTGATCAAAATCAACCATAAC
>JAXZEJ010000329.1:0-12406 GCA_037424205.1 bacterium
GGGGTTTTTTATTCACTGTCGCGAACTTGCCGGTCCAGCGTCTTAGCGACGGCGATTGCCGGTCTGAGCACCAACGGGCGGACGGCCTTCGATGTGACGGAAGGTGATGCGGCCCTTGGTCAGATCGTACGGCGAGAGCTCGAGAGACACCTTGTCGCCCGCAAGAATGCGGATGTGATGCTTGCGCATCTTGCCGTTGGTGTAAGCCACCAGTTCATGACCGTTGTCAAGCTTGACGCGATAACGGGCATCGGGCAGCACTTCAAGCACCTGGCCCGACATCTCGATGAGATCTTCCTTTGCCATATTCTTCCAAGTTGATCCGCCGAGTCCTCAAAAACGAAAGGGCTGCACACAGGGCAGCAGGCGGACGCGGCGAGAAGGGTGAATCTATCGACGGCGAAATCGGTCGCCGCCACAAGTGCGTGATTGTAGCACCGATTGTCCTCGAAACATCGGGTTTTACCCGCAAACTTCGTCATTTCCTTCCATTCGGTTAAGGCTCGAACAATATACATTTGGCTAAAATACAGGCGGGAGTGGGAAAGGCATGTGATTGTCCTGCTCTTGGAATACCCCTTTCGGCGTGCTTTCGCCTGCGCGCCGGCCGACCATATTGGAGAATTGAACATGAAGACGGTGCTTGTTGTTTACGACAGCCGCTCCGGCCATACCGCTCGTATTGCCCGCCGCATTTGGGAAACGATCATTGCCGAAGGCCATCAGGCCGACATGATGCATGTGCTTGAAGCCGACCGCGAAGGCCTCGACTGGAACAAGTACGACCTCGTCATCTGCGGCGCTCCTGTTCTCTACGGCAAGTTCCGCAAGCAGTTCCTCGCCTTCGTCAACCGCTGGAAGTCCGTTCTGGACTGCAAGCCCAACAGCTTCTTCAACGTGACCGTCATCGCCCGCAACCCGGCCAAGGCCACCCCTGAAGGCAACGTTTACTGCCGCAAGTTCCTTGAAGGCAACCCGTGGCATCCGAAGGACGTCAAGTGCTTCGCCGGCAAGGTCGACTATCCGAACTGGAGCTGGATCGACGCCAAGCTCATCCAGATGATCATGAAGATGACCAAGGGCCCGACGGAAATGACGGCCGTCATCGACTACACCGACTGGGAAGCCGTCGAAGAATACGCTCGCCACTGTCTGACGCTCGAAGCCTAATCAAACGGCCTCAAACGTCAATTGATACGAAAAGCCTCCGAAAATCGGAGGCTTTTTGCACATATTGGGGTTAAGTCGCGTTTTTCACCCTCGTTTTCGCGGTCTCATGCCGTTAAACTTATAGATGTTGTGTTTGCCCCGCATTTCGCGTCGGCACTCCGGACAGCAATTCACGTCCGGCACATCCGACCCGCCGGTCTTTTTGCCGGCGACCATCGCAAGAATTCGAAGAACATTCAGACATGACTCAAAGCTTTCCCTGGTACAAGAGCTATCCTGCCGGCGTCCCGCATGAAATCAATCCGGACCGCTACCCGAGCATTCCGGCCATCCTTGACGACATTGCCGCCCGCTACCCCAACAAGGCTGGCTACACCAACATGGACTGCAGCCTGACTTATGAACGCATGGCTGCGCTTACCAAGGAATTTGCCGCCTATCTCCAGAGTCTCGGCCTCAAGCCCGGCGACCGCGTCGCCATCATGATGCCGAACCTTCTGCAGTATGTCGTTGCCATGTACGCCTGCCTTCGCGCCGGATGCATCGTAGTCAACATCAATCCGCTTTATACCTCCCGAGAAGTCAACGGCACTCTGCGCGACTCCGAAGCCAAGGCGATCATCATCATCGAAAACTTCGCCAAGACGCTTCAGAACGCCCTGCCCGGCACGAAGTGCGAGCACATCGTCACGACCGCCGTCGGCGACCTCTTTCCGTTCTTCAAGCGCACGCTCGTCAATTTCGTCGTTCGCAAGATCAAGAAGATGGTTCCGGAATACTCGCTTCCGAATGCCGTCAACTTCAATGACGCACTCGAAATCGGCCGCCGCCACGGCTTCACCGAGCACAAGATCAACAACACCGACATTGCCTTCCTTCAGTACACGGGCGGCACGACCGGCGTTGCCAAGGGCGCCATCCTCACACATCGCAACCTTCTCGCCAATCTCCAGCAGGTCGGCTATTGGCTTGCCAGCGCCTGCAAGGAAGGTCAGGAAGTTGTCCTGACTGCGCTCCCGCTTTATCACATTTTCTCCCTCACTGCGACGCTTGCCTTCACGCAGTTCGCCGCCCAAATGGTGCTCATCACCAATCCGCGCGACATTGACGGTTTGGCAAAGGAATGCGCCAAGTGGGACTTCTCCGTCATTGTCGGCGTCAACACGCTCTTTGCAGCACTGCTCAACAACCAGATCTTCTGCGCTCACAAATTCACCCGCCTCAAGGTTTCCGCCGGCGGTGGCTCTCAGGTACAGCGCACCATTGCCGAACGCTGGAAGAAGCAGACGGGCTGCAACATCCTCGAAGCCTACGGCCTTACAGAATGCTCCCCCGGCGTCTGCGGCAATATCCCGAACGCCCCGTGGGACGGCTCCGTCGGCGTGCCCATTCCCTCCACCGAAGTTTCCATTCGCGGCGAAGGCTTCCGCAATCTCGGCTGCTGTCCGTCACCCGACAAGATTCCTGAATACACCGGCGAAATCTGCGTTCGCGGTCCGCAGGTCATGCAGGGCTACTGGAACAAGCCCGAAGAAACCGCAGCCGTTCTTCGCGACGGCTGGTTGCGCACCGGCGACGTCGGCCACATGGACATCAACGGCAGCATCACGATCACGGACCGCAAGAAGGACATGATTCTGGTTTCCGGCTTCAACGTCTATCCGAACGAAGTTGAGAACGTCATTGCCAGCATGCCCGGCGTCCTTGAAGTGGGCGTTGTCGGCGTGCCGAGCGCCAAGTCCGGCGAAACCGTCAAAGCAGTCATCGTTCGCAAGGACCCAGCACTCACGGCTGACGAAGTCAAGAAGTACTGCCGCACCCAGCTGACCGGCTACAAGATGCCGCGCGAAATCATTTTTGTTGATTCGCTTCCCAAGACTGCCGTTGGCAAGATCCTGCGCCGCGAGCTCAAGGACATCAAGTAAGTCTTTTCAATCATCATGAAAAATGCCGGCCTCCTTTCGGGAGCCGGCATTTTTTGCATTCGTTTTTTAGAAATTATTCCTGCTTGACAGCAAAGGCCGGATCGGCCTTCAGAACTACCGTCAGGCCGTCAAGCTCAACGCATTCGCCGCCGCGAAGCTTTCTCGTCTTGCGTTCTTCGACCTTGCCGTCGACACGTACAAGCCCTTCGGCGACCATCGCCTTGGCATGCGCGCCGGAATCAGCAGCGCCAACCGCCTTGAGAAGAGCATCAAGCGTAATGAGCTCACCTCGAATCTGAAATTCCTGCTTCATTCTTCAACTTTCCTAACCTAGGTCAAACCCAAGCGTTCCCATAACGGGCACCTTGGTGACAAAATCAACACCTTACCGCCTCCCGTAGGTGCAAACCCTAATTCATCGGTCGGCGTCTAAACATTCTACGGCACTTCAAACATGCTTTCTGCAATCGCACTCATTCTGGCCTTTCAGGTCGCCGGCGAAATCATCAGCCGCGCCACGGGCATTCCCGTCCCGGGGCCCGTGATCGGCATGATCCTCATGCTGTTAGCCTTCTTTGTGAAGGACGATCTGATCGACCGCATCCGCCCGACAGGCGGCGTGCTTCTTACCAACCTGTCGCTGCTTTTCGTGCCGGCCGGCGTTGGCGTAATGCGCTACACCGACCTCTTCCTTCGTGAAGGCCTTGCCATCGGCGCAGTGCTGGTGCTCTCAACGATCATCGCCATGCTCGTAACCGCCTACACCATCATCTTTGTCGAGAAACTCGTTCACAAGAACAAGGACTAAACATGCAGTCCATCCTTCAGCAGCTGTCGCCGATCCTCACCAACCCGGCTCTATGGCTCGTCGTAACCCTTGCCGCATTCATCTTCGGCCAGCACCTTTACAAGCTCACCCGCTTCAACCCGATTTTCACGCCGATCATCGTCGCCGTCGTGAGCATCATTGCCGTCCTACTGGTCATGGACGTTCCCTATGAACAGTACTTCAAGGGAGCGAATGTCATCCATTTTCTGCTTGGTCCCGCAACCGTCGTTCTGGCCGTGCCGCTCTTTGAACAGCGCCAGAAGCTCGCTGAGCTGTGGCTCCCACTCAGTTGCGGCCTCCTGGCCGGCAGCGTTGCGGCCATCGTGTCCGTCGTTGTCCTCGGCTGGGTTTTCGGCCTTTCCGCAGAAACGATGATCTCCATGATTCCCAAGTCCGTGACGACGCCGATCGCCATGGGCGTATCGGAAACCATGGGCGGGCGTCCCGATCTGACAGCCTGTCTTGTCGTGATCACCGGCATCTTCGGCTCGATCGTCGGCCGTCCCCTCTTCAATCTGTGCCGCATCACCTCCGACCCGGTTCGCGGCGTAACCCTTGGTTTGGCCGCCCACGGCATGGGCACGAGCGCAGCCTTCCAAATCTCTAATCGAGCAGGCGCATTCGGGGGCCTCGCCATGGGCCTTACAGGCATCATCACTGCATTCCTTGCGCCCATGATTGCTGGTCCGCTCATGAAGCTTTTGGGTATTTGAACTGCTTCCCAGACATAAAATAATGCGCGCCTCTATTGGAGAAGGCGCGCATTTTTTTTCGTTTCAGGAATGTGTGGATCAATAAAGCAGATAAGCCACACCAGTGATGATCACCACGCCGAGAATGTTGAGCCAGAAGCCGGCCTTCACCATATCTCCGATCTTCAGTCGGTCGGTACCGAACACAATCGCGTTGGGCGGAGTTGCCACAGGCATCATGAAGGCACAGGAAGCGGCAAGCGCAGTCGTCACAAGAAGACCCGACGGATCAATCTTGATGGCTTCGGATGCAGCGGCAATAAGCGGCATCATCGTGGCGGCAAGCGCAGTATTCGAAGTCACTTCGGTACTGAAAGTCACGAGAGTCGCAACGCCGGCCATCATGGAAACTTCGCCGAGACTGCCGAGAGCCGAAGCCTGAGCCCCCACCAAGGCAGCTGCACCGGTACTCTGAAGAGCAGCCGCCATCGTAAGACCGCCGCCGAACAACAAAAGCACGTCCCAAGCAATCACGTCCTTCGCAGAAGACCAATCAAGTGCATGAATGCCGCGCTTAGCATCAACCGGAATGGCGAAGAGCAGCAGACCGGCGGCCATGGCAATGGTTTCATCCTTGAGGGCCGCAAAAGGCTTGCCACCGTCGAATTCCAGACCGCGAATAATCGGACCGAAAATCCAGAGAACCGCAGCGAGGATAAAGACCGCAAGAACAACCTTTTCACCTCGAGTCATGGGACCGAGCTTTCTGAGCTCATTGCGAACCCACTCCTTGCCGCCCGGAATGCCGTCGATCTTGCAGGGGAAGAGAACCTTCACGAGCAGGAAATAGGTGGCGGGAAGCATCAGCATGGCAACAGGAAGACCAATCTTCAGCCAGTCCATGAAGCTCACCGTCTGCCCGTAAGTCTGTTCCATAAAGCGAACATAAATGCCGTTTGGAGGAGAACCGATCACGGTAACCATGCCGCCTATGGAGGCTGCATATGCAATCGCAAGCATGATGGAAATGCCAAAGTTGCGCTCGTCCTGCCCCATGACTTCGCTCGTCTGAGTAGAACGCACCACGCCAAGTACGGCAATGGCGATGGGCACCATCATGGCGGCGGTTGCGGTATTGGATACCCAGGCCGAGAGACCGGCGGTTGCCAGCATCAATCCAAGCACCATCTGCTTGGGCTGCGTGCCGAAAAGACGAAGTGTCAGAAGCGCAATGCGGCGGTCAAGATGCCAGCGATGAATGCCTGCCGCAAGCAGAAAGCCACCCAGAAAAAGGAAAATGGTTCCCGAAGCGTAATTGACCATCGCCGCCTTTGCAGACGTGATCTGAAGAAGCGGATACACAACAAGCGGCAGCATGGCCGTCGCCGCAATCGGCAAAGCTTCGGTAAACCACCAGACCGCCATCCAAACGGTCACGCCCAGACAGGCACGGCCTTCATAAGAGAAAGCGGTTTCAACGCCCTGAGCGTTGGAGTAGGTCTCAGGGAGAAGCAAGTAGGTCAGCAGCCCAAGGATCGGGCCGGCAACGAGCGCCATCAATTTGCCCCTGTTGGACATGGCGCCGATTTCAATACTGGATTCGGTCATGGGTTATCCCTCCGATGTTGTTGATCGAATCCCGCCTACCGATCCGTGAAATCGTAAACGAGTTCTGTTCGCTTGATAATAATCAAGCAAAAATACCATTTCAACAGTCAATCCAAGAGGGATAACCCGTAAATTCCAATCGCACATTTCATATTATGGAATGCGCTTTCATAGTGCAGAAGATTGCTTTTTCAAACAGGTAATTTTACCTACGACAGACGCGGTCCCCCGATTGGAGAGGCGTATCGGCGATGATGAAAAACTATCCCTGCGTTCAACTTAGCCTGCCTGTGCCGAAATGCCATCCGGGAACAGTGCGCGCACGCACTCCGCGGCGCTTCGGTAGGCGCTTCGTCCTGCGGACTGCCCCAGAGGCAGCATGACAAGATCATTGCGACCAAGCTCGGCCGCACGCATGTCAAGCATCCTCATCATCGCCATCTGCGCGGGATAGCCCGCCGTCATGCGCTCCCAATCCTCCAGAGCATCGACCAGTGCATTCTTGAGTACGCGCGTGAGCCTGCCGTTGTAGATCCTCGTCAGCACCGTATCGCATGCCGTGCCATACTCGGCGTAGTAGCGGTGCACATCCGAAGCACCGGATTCGGAAGATGTCAGAAGGGCCGTGCCGATCGACACGCCGGCCGCCCCCATTGCAAGAAGCGCCCTCACCTGTTCGACCGAGGCGACGCCGCCCGCAGCAATAACAGGAAGCCCCGTCGCACGCACGGCAGCGGGCACAAGCGACATGAGACCGACAAGCGCCTCCTCTGAATCCTCAAACGACAGACGCGGCCCCGCAGCCTCCGCCCCCTGAACGATGATCGCCGCGCATCCGGCAGCACGCAGGACCTTGGCCTCGCGAAGCGTCGTGGCAGTGCCGATGTTGACGATGCCGTACTCCGCGAGCTTTTCCTCCTCCGGTTCGCGAAAACCGCCGAAGGACGAAATGACTGCAGCCGGTCTCACTTCAATCGCCGCATCGAACTGTTCGAAAAAGGTCGGGCGATGCCGCCCCGCCAAATCGTAAAGATCCGCATAGGACGAACCGCCATTCGGAAGTTCAAGCTCCTCTAGAAGCATTGAGACCGCATCGCCGAACTGCTCGAATCTCTCTGCTGCGCCGGCATCCATTTCGACAGGCACCGAAAGATTCACGGCAAAGGGCTTCGTCGTCAGCTCCCGGACTTGCGCAGCGAAAGCGCGAATGCCGTCAGGTGTAAGTTCGGCGCCGGGAATAACGCCGAGACCGCCGGCTTCAGATACGGCCGCCACGAGCTCCGGCGTCGCGATGCCGGCCATGGGAGCGTTGAGAAACGGCACCTCGATGCCGAGAAGTTGCGTAAAGCGGATGCACGATTCGTTCGTCTGGGACATAATTGCGACGATCTCCTTCTCAATGATTTCAAGGGAAACGTCCTGATTCTATCTCGACTCCCCTCATTCTTATAAATATGTCTAAGAAAACCGTCGTCATCGGACTCTCAGGCGGCGTCGACTCCTCGGTCAGCGCCTGGCTTCTCAAGGAACAGGGCTACAACGTCATCGGCCTCTTCATGAAGAACTGGGAGGATGACGATGACAGCGAATACTGCTCCTCGCGCCAGGACTTCATCGATGCGAGCGCCGTTGCCGACGTAATCGGCATCGACATCGAAGCCGTCAACTTTGCCAAGGAATATCGCGAGCGCGTCTTCTCCGACTTCCTGCGCGAATACAGCGCCGGCCGCACGCCCAACCCCGACGTTCTCTGCAACGCCGAGATCAAGTTCCGCGCCTTCCTTGACCATGCCATGGCCATGGGGGCCGATCTTATCGCCACGGGGCACTACGCCCGCGTCCGACATACCGACAACGGCGTTCAACTGTTGCGCGGCGTGGATCCCAGCAAGGACCAGAGCTACTTCCTCCACCGCCTCACTCAAGAGCAAATTTCGCGCGTCATCTTCCCGGTTGGCGACATTTGCAAGACCGAAGTACGCCGAATTGCCGACGACCTCAAGCTTCCCAATGCCAAGAAAAAGGACTCGACGGGCATCTGCTTCATCGGCGAGCGTCCGTTCCGCGAATTTCTCAACCGCTATCTGCCGACACATCCCGGTCCGATCCGCATTCCGGACGGCACTGTTGTCGGCGAACATATGGGACTCTCCTTCTATACGCTCGGGCAGCGCAAGGGCATCGGCGTTGGCGGCCGACATGACTCCACAGGCGAACCTTGGTTCGTCGCCAAAAAGGACCTTGCCTCCAATACGCTCTGGATCTGCCAGGGGCACGATCACCCATGGCTTCTCGCTCATGAACTCAAGGCCGTTCATCCGAGCTGGGTATCCGGACAAGCACCGGATCTCGACGCCGGGCTTACGGTGAAAACCCGCTACCGCCAGCCTGACGATCCCTGCAGGCTCGAGTACGTTTCGGAAAAGAACTTCACGCTCGGCTTCGACAAGCCTCAGTGGGCGGCCACGCCCGGCCAGAGCGCCGTTCTCTATCAGGGCGACGTCTGCCTTGGCGGCGGCTTCATCGACACCGTCAAGCACTAGGCACTCGAACCTTGACAAAAAAAACGCAGTCCCGAAGGGCTGCGCTTTTTTGTTTCAGGAGAAGACCGATCAGCTGCGATCCTTCTGCATTTCCTTTTGGAGAAGCTTCTTCATCTTTCTCTTGCCGACGAAATGACCGATGAGAATCACGAGAGCGGCACAGCCGACGGACAGCGGATAGTGCATCATGAATGCTTCCTCTGGCCAACGGGTCGTAACAAACGCGTCAGTAGCCAGCATTCCGCCGGCAATCCAGCCCAAAAGGCCTGCACCAAAGTAAATGATGGCCGGGAAGCGATCAATGAGCTTAAGAATAACCTGAGATCCAAAAACGATGAACGGTACAGAAACAACCAGACCAAAAATAATAAGAAGGGTCTGATGAGCCTCATGAGCCTGCTGGGCTGCACCGGCAATGGCAATCACATTATCGAAGCTCATGATAAAGTCCGCCACGATGATGGTCTTGATGGCGCCCAACAGCTTGCTGCTGCCCTCAACCTTGTCGTGATCGCCGTCCTCGGGAAGTAGAAGCTTGGCGCCAATCCAGATAAGAAGCAAGCCGCCTGCCACCTTCAGGAGCGGAAGATCGAGAAGCATAACTGCGCAGGTAATCAGCGCGACGCGCAGGGCAATGGCGCCCGCCGTGCCCCACAAGATGCCTTTGTTGCGCTGATGCGCAGGCAAATTACGACACGCCATGGCGATCACGACAGCATTGTCGCCGCCGAGAAGAATGTCAATCATGATGATCTGACCAACCGCAGCCCAATGCAGGTTGGCAAGCAGATCGAAGAGATATTCCAAAATAGCCTCCATGGAAAAATCTCATTAACAGATAGCCGATGATTTTAACAAATGCAACGGGAAAAAACTTGAGATCATAGTTCCCGATACATTTGCCGACGCAATGAAAACCTCTGTGCAGAAAGAAGAAGAAATCATTTAGCCCATGTCATCCGGGGGAGCAACGGATCCCTTGAGCACACGGCTGACCGCCGACATGCTGAAACCACGATACATCAGAAAGCGCACCTGCCGATCCCGCTCCTTGCGATCCTTCGGCAACTCTCCAAATCGCCTGGCCCACAAACGGTATGCTCGAATCTCCTCGGGCTCCTCAATCCCTTCCATCGCCGAATCGACATGTTCGCTCGACACGCCGCACTGCCGCAATTCCCTACGAATGCGTGCATCTCCCATAAGACGGGCCCTGGATCGGACGCGGGTTTCGGCAAAGCGAGCATCGGACAGATAACCGGCTCCCTCAAGTCGGTCAAGCACTCGTCCGACTTCATCAGGATCCTCATCTTCCGCAAGAGAACGTCGCAACTTGGCCTCCAGATCCCGCCTTGAATACTCGCGACGGGCAAGCGCACCTATCGCCCTGGCAAAAAGACTTGGCTTCTCCATTTTCTGTCGTACGGACTTCTTCTCCGCACGTCGGCGTTCAAGCTCCTCCGGATCATTGCAGTAATCGTCGTCACTCGTGTAGGTGCTCCGCTGACGACGAGGAAGCACCTTGGGCGCCGTCCGTACAATGCCCGAAATATCATCTACAGCAGTGACGATTTCCCCCATGCCGGAACCGCATCCAACACGGCGGACGGACGGCTCGACAGCATTGCGCATGAGAGATGTCTCGAAAAGAGATTTGACGTCAGGCGAATGCTCTGCAACAGCCCCGGCATCCGCAGAAGGCTCATCTGCCGGCACAAGCCCGTCATCTCCCCAAACAAAGAGCTCCCCTTCCTCCCAATTTCTTCCCATATTTCATTCCCGCTTGCGTTATACGGGAAAGGGGACAGTCCCCATGTCCGGACCATCCCCTTTCCCAGAAGCCGTTCTTCAGTTCGGTCCGAGGACCGTCCGTCTCTTACAGATCGATATCAGCGTCGGCCGGAGGCAGATCGTCTTCCGGCATCTCCTCCTCGCCTTCGACAGCAGAGATGCTCTTGAGATGAATGCCCTTCATCTCGCGAATCTTCTGCTCAATCTCGCCGCTGAGATCGGGACGCTGCTTGAGTAGGTCGCGCACATTTTCCTTGCCTTGGCCAAGTCGCTGTCCATTGTAGGAATACCAGGCGCCCGACTTTTCAAGGACGTTGAGTTCGGTGCCGATGTCGATGATCTCGCCGAAACGAGAGATGCCCTCGCCGTAGAGGATGTCAAACTCGGCCTGCTTGAACGGAGGAGCGACCTTGTTCTTGACAACCTTGACGCGGGTTTCATTGCCAATGACTTCATCACCCTTCTTGATGGCGCCGATGCGACGGATATCAAGGCGCACGGAGCTGTAGAACTTGAGAGCATTACCGCCCGTCGTCGTTTCCGGATTGCCATAGCCGCCGATCTTCATGCGGATCTGATTGATGAAGATCACCATCGACTTCGTCTTCGTGATCGAGCCCGTGAGCTTGCGCAGAGCCTGAGACATCAGACGAGCCTGGAGACCGGGCAACGCATCGCCCATGTCGCCTTCGATTTCACTCTTAGGCGTCAATGCAGCAACCGAGTCAACGACGATCAGGTCGACGGAACCCGAACGCACGAGCGCATCCGTAATCTCAAGTGCCTGTTCGCCCGTATCTGGCTGGGAGATCAGCAGATCGGCGAGCTGAACGCCGAGACGCTGAGCATATTGAACGTCAAGCGCATGCTCCGCGTCGATGAAGGCGCAGGTACCGCCGGTCTTCTGCATTTCAGCGATGACCTGAAGAGCAAGCGTCGTCTTGCCAGAGGATTCCGGACCAAACACTTCGATAATGCGTCCGCGGGGAAGGCCGCCAACCCCGAGAGCAAGGTCAAGACCCAGAGAACCCGTGGACACCGTTTCAATGTCTTCAACTTCAGCACCATCGGCCATGCGCATGATGGCGCCCTTGCCGAACTGCTTTTCAATATTTGCAAGGGCAACGCTCAAAGCCTTCTTGCGTTCTTCCCCTTCGCAACGACCGGGGCGGGTCGGATTCGCGGACTTAGCAGCCATGACGGACTCCTGTCTCAAAGAGTTTCAATACTAAATATCTATTGGATAACGATGCGCGATTTAATTCCGAAATGACAGGATCATTTTGCAACCCTTGATGCACAAAGGATCATCTGCATCACTTGCAAGGCATTGGTTTAATAGGATCCAGCACCTCTATCGACACCGTCATGATGCCTGAAAAAAACTCACTTGCAAAGGTGTGTTTTGTTAGTGTTTACCCCAACAAAGTACACTTTTACATTCTATTCCGATTGGCATGACAATTATCTTTTTCATCAGCAGTCAAAACTTTTTTCTTGCACACTATTGACACCGAGAAAAAGGACGTGCATAATTCGTTTCCTCAGTTAGTTGTTCACGTCGTTTGTGACTACTACGGCAAACGGGTCGTTAGCTCAGTTGGTAGAGCAGCGGACTTTTAATCCGTTGGTCGTGGGTTCGAGTCCCGCACGACCCACCACGATTAACTGCGGACAATTTGGAATGGGAACGTAGCTCAGTTGGTAGAGCAGCGGACTCTTAATCCGTCGGTCCAGGGTTCGAATCCCTGCGTTCCCACCATTCCTTCTCTGTCCTTTACAATCTGGTTGATTGGGAACGTAGCTCAGTTGGTAGAGCAGCGGACTCTTAATCCGTCGGTCCAGGGT
>JAXZEJ010000330.1:0-10969 GCA_037424205.1 bacterium
CGCTCTTCCGATCTCCTGACGCGGGCTGGCCATGAAAAGACCGGGCTCATCCTAACGGGTGGTGAACGGGCCGTTTTCTTGTCTGTTTTTCGAAACCGTCGTCATGTCCGCTCCCGCTTTCGCCACCAAATGGCCTTCAGGCTTCAATCCCGACAAACCCCATCTTCTATCGCTTGCCGCCGTCATCAGCGAGCATGTCGAGCAGACCGGCGACCGGCTTGCCCCGCCGCCCCTTCACACGCATACGTCCGGACAGCTGGCCCTCTCGACGGGCGGCTTCGTCGGCATGCGGCTTGAAAGCGGCTATTGGTCCATTCCCGCCAATTCCGCCATCTGGGTTCCGCCCGGCGTTCCGCACACGGGCGTTCTCGGGATGAAGGGCCGTTCGGTCTTCTTCATGGTGGGCCCCGAGCATCTCGAGGGCTTTCCCACCGAAGTCTCCCGCTTCATGCTCAATCCGATGACGATCGAGATGATTCTCTTTGCCGCCCGCGGCAACGACCGCAATCGTTCGCCCGAGGCGAAGGAAAGGCTTGCGCTTGCCACCATCGAGGAGCTTCGCGCCGCCAAGCGCCTGCCGCCGCACTTTGCGCCGTTGCCGTCGTCCGCCATCCTGCGCACGATCGCCATGGAGTTCTGCTCGCCCGACAAGGCCGGCTGGACGATGGCCGACTGGGCCGAATATGCCGGCGTGAGCGAACGCACGCTTGCCCGCCAGGTGCTCGCGGATACGGGGCTCACCTTCCGCAACTGGCGCCTCCAGCACGTGCTGCTCGTGTCCATCAGTCAGCTCTCCCGCGACGTCAGCGTCGAAGAGGTTTCCATGACGGCGGGCTACCAGAACACGTCCGCCTTCATCTCGGCCTTCAGGCAGGTCTTCGGCTGCACGCCGGGCGAATACCGCCGCATGCTTCAGGACGCCTGATGCGTCCTCCGGCCCGAGCCGGACGAATCAAGACAAAAGAAAGAGGCAAAAGAAAGGAGCCCGTGGAAATCATCCGCGAGCTCCTTTTTCGTAGTGGTTCCGAGCGTCTTAACGCATCGTCACGAGGCACCTGCCTGTCATTTCAGGCGGGATCGGAAGGCCCATGAGGGTGAGGACGGTCGGGGCCACGTCGGCGAGGACGCCGTTTTCAACGCGGTCGACGCGGTCGGAGACGACGAGGACGGGGACCGGGTTGAGGGAGTGGGCCGTGTTGGGCGAGCCGTCGGCGTTCACCGCATTGTCGGCATTGCCGTGGTCGGCGATCTGGACGACTTCGTAGCCGTGGGCGCGGGCTGCGTCGATGACGGCGCCGGCGCAGGCGTCGACGGTCACGACGGCGCGCTCGATGGCTTCATAGATGCCGGTGTGGCCGACCATGTCGCCGTTGGCGAAGTTGAGGCAGATGAAGTCGTACTTTTCGCTGTCGATGGCTTCGATGAGCTTTTCGGTGACTTCGGGAGCGCTCATTTCCGGCTGCAGGTCGTACGTTGCCACGGACGGGCTCGGCACGAGAATGCGGTCTTCGCCTTCATACGGGGCTTCGCGGCCGCCGTTGAGGAAGAAGGTCACATGGGCGTACTTTTCCGTTTCGGCGATTCGGAGCTGCTTGAGGCCCTGCGCGGCGACCCATTCGCCGATCGTGTTCACGACGTTTTCCTTCGGGAAGAGGACGTGCAGGCCCTTGTAGGTCGGGTCGTACGGCGTCATCGTGCAGAAGTAGAGCGGAAGCGGCTTCATTTCAAAGTCGGGCTTGGCTTCCTGCGTGAGAACGGTCGTGAGCTCCTTGGCGCGGTCGTTGCGGAAATTGACGAAGACGACGGCGTCGTTGGGCTTGATGCGGCCCACGGCGGCGCCGTGCTCGTCGGTGAGGTACTGCGGCTCAAGGAACTCGTCGGTGATGCCCTGGCGGTAGGAGACGCGCACGGCGTCGGGCATGTCGGCGACCGGATTGCCGATGCCGTTGACGAGAAGGTCATAGGCTCGGCGGATGCGCTCCCAGCGCTTGTCGCGGTCCATGGCCCAGTAGCGGCCCACGAGGCTCACGAGTTGGCCGGCCGTGTCGGGCTTCGCCATTTCGGCGAGCATGTCCTTCACGAAGCCTTCGCCGCTCTTCGGGTCGGTGTCGCGGCCGTCCATGAAGCCGTGCACGTAGACCTTTTCAAGGCCGGCGGCCTTGGCGAGGCGAAGGAACGCATACATGTGGCTGTTGAGGCTGTGCACGCCCCCGTTGGAGAGAAGGCCCATGACGTGAAGGGCGCAGCCCGTGGACCTGCAGTGCTCGACGAGCGCCTTGACTTCCGGGTTTTCGGCGATGGAGCCGTCGGCAACGGCGCGGTTGATCTTGACGAGGTCCTGATAAAGGACTCGGCCGACGCCGATGTTGAGGTGGCCCACCTCGGAATTGCCCATCTGGCCGTCGGGCAGGCCGACGTTCTCGCCGTCGGTGCGAAGCTCGGCGTGCGGGAACTGTTCCATGAATTCGCCGAGACGCTGCGGCTTGACGGAGCCGATCACGTCGGCCTTGTCGCCGCGGCCGATGCCCCAGCCGTCAAGAATCATCAGCAAAACCTTCTTTCGTGCACAGGCCGTCATCGCCATCTCTCCTTAATCAGTGTGCTCAATGGAGAATAATTCTCGATCGGGAATTATTCCTCGTCCTGCGGGTCGACGAATTCAACGGGCTTTTCGCTGAGCGCCTGGGCCACTTCGCGGTCGAGCACGGACTCGACGAATTCGCTCACGGACTGGCCGCGGTTGGCGGCGGCGTGAATCAGGTTGTCGTAAAGGGACGAGTCGATGGCCACTTCAAGGGTGACGTAGTTGGTGTCTTCTGCCATTTGAATCTCTCTCGATCTAATAGTTGGGAAGGTCGCTCCGACTTTCGGAGCGTTCCTCGCCGGAAGCCCTCAAAACGGGCGCGGCGAGCCGATGTCCGGCCTTCCGGGTGAATCAAAAGATTATCGGGTATCGGCACGGCATCGTCAATACCGCAGAGATTCCGCAGGCGCCTGCGGTTAGGAACGGATGGCCTTGAGGACCCAATAGCTCTTTCCGGCATAGGTCTTCCAGCTGAGCGGCGACTTCTCCGTGGTCTGAGTGGTTTCGAAGGTCGCGCGGCCGTCGGCGTCATACTTGACGACGATGCTGAATCTGGTGACCTTGATGTCATTCACCTTGGTTTTGTCGGCGTTCTCCGCATCCTTCGGGTCGGCAATCCGAATGTCGATCCGACCGCTGCAGCTCAGCCCGTTGTCGCAGCCCGTCCAGTTCTCGCGGCGGATGCGCCAGATGACGCCCGAGGCATCAATGCCGGCCGCATTGATGGCCTCGTTGACCTTTGCGGCGATAGTGGTCTTGACGATGGCGGCGCCGGAGTCGATTTCAGCGTTCTTGCCCTTGATGAAAAGTTCGGAGAGGCTGTTGTATTTGTCGACTTGCAGCACGTCGTGGAAGGCGGTCTGGAACCAGTTGACGAGCGCCGAGCCGTCGCCGGGCGTCACGATCAGGCTGTTCGGCGCATGAATGGAGCAGGAGGCGATGAAGGTATAGTCGTTCCTGCCGTGCCCAACGGCGCGCACGGAAACGAGACCGCTCGCCGGGCAGGCCTGGCCCGACGGAAAAAGGTCGTAGAGAACGGCCTGAGCCGAATTCGTGGCGTCGGCCTGCGACGAGCTTTCGAAGATCGTCTTGTCATCCGCGGACCGTCCGATCGCCTCCCGCGTGTGAACCTCCCTCAAAATCACACTTCGATTGTGCCGGCAGACCTTTTCCTGTGCGGACTGGCGCATGTCGACGAACTTCGGCAGGACCACGGCGACCAAAATGCCCAGAATGACGAGGCCCATGACGACTTCAATGAGCGTGAAGCCGCCGGCGTCCCTGCGGGGCGTGTTTTGGGAGGGTGAACCGATGCGCATGAAAAATGTCTCCAACCGAGTTGTATTTTGGATTGGAGACGTATTCTAGCTCAGGCGCGCCGGCCTGGACGCGCATGGGATACGGTGTTTTCCTGAGGCTTTTGCCCGCCGCGGCCGCGCACCCGTATCGGTGGTGTCAGGCCGGGCTTTTAGGAAGCATCCCGGGCAGGTTTTTGGCGTAGAGCACGGACACGTAGAGGATCACGATGGCCGCAACCGCGAGCTCGACATGCGCAAGAATGCGGATCTGTTCGGCATAGTGGAGAGCCTCGGGGCGGAGAGCCACAAGATTCGAAAGTTTGTAGAGCGCCGTTGCGCCGATCGCCATCGGGAAGGTGAAGGCCGCATAGCCCGGCGAGAACTGCAGTCTCAACAAGCGCCAGAAAGCGAAGTAGATGACCGTCGTCATGAGGACGGCAATGCCGAAGAGGAGCGCGACGAGGAGGAGCGACGGATCCTTCTCAACCGTGAGGTAGCCCGCGAGCAGGAGGCTCGCCGGCGCCGCCAGAATGGCAATCGTGGGCTTGGCGCCGTTGGGAACTTCGGGAAGAAAGAAGAGGCGATAGATCATGAGCGGCAGAAGCACTGCATAGGCCGCCGCGCCCGCCCAGAAGAGGAGCTTGGCAAAGGGAAGAAGCGCAGCCGCCCCTGGGAACGTCACGTCCGCCACCACGATGCCGATGGGCGGCACGAACCATGACGGCACCATGAGTTCGAGCCTGGGCTCCTTCAGGCGGTTCCAAACGAAGATTCCGAGCGCGGCCAGATGCAGCGCGACCGCAAGGCACCAGATCGCGACGCCCGCTTCGGGCAGCCAGTGTCCGGCGGTCTTCGAGACGACCATCAGGCACATGGCGTAGGTCGGGACGATGCTGCCGACAACCGGATGCTTGAGGTCGGCCTTGAGCGTGTCGCGGTGCGCGGCAAAGCGAATGAGCAGGAAGACAAGAAGGACGAGCCCGATCAGCGCGCCAGCCGTCTGCCCCCAGCCACCGAGCGGGAGGGCATTCTCCATGCACCAGCCGAGACTGGCAATGCCGAGCGCAAGGCCTGCCAGCGGCGTGGGCAGGCCGCGAACCTTGTAGTGAAGCGTCTTGAACATGTTTTGTCCTGATTCGGGTTTACCCGAAAATTCGTAGCACGGGCATTGTGACAGAAAACGCCTCCGAAGGTGTTGGCGATAATCGAACCGCTCGTTCGGATCGGCCGAAGCTTCGGCTCGGCGAACATCCATCGACCGGCCGTTCACCTTGTGCGCCTCTCCATTTTTCCTTTAGAATGTACCTTACATAAAACATCTAAAAGTTCAAAAAAGGCCTGCCCGTGGCAGCGCCTTCATGACGCCATGGACACTGACAATAAAGAGACGACCCCGGGTTCGACCCTGATTTCGGAGGAAGTCGGCCGCCGTCAGGCGGCGCTTCGACGTGAGAACGTCATCATGACCGAGAATCCGCTCGAAGCTGCCGAATATCTGCGCACCTACCGGCATCCGATGACGGAGCTCATTTCGCTCGGGCCCTGGGCGTCCTACAACGCCTTCCACGCGGGCGCCGGCGCGGATCTGCCGCGACTCTTTCTGTCGGACCGCGTGCGGTCGGTTTGTGCGGACGAAATTGCGTCGCTCGACTATGCGGCGCAGCAGGCGAAGTATCTTTTCTCGTACGAGGATGCGGCCGACTGGATTCATGCGAACGTCGAAACAAGAGTGATGAGCGTCCTTGTTCCGCTCTCCATGTTCGTGTCCGATCCGGATGCCTTCCGGGCCGAATTCGAAGCCGAAAAGCGCCGGCGCTTCACGGACCAGAAAACGAAGGAGGGAGCTGCAAAGCCGAGAAAGGTTCTGGCGCGCTGGGATGTCGCAAGAAACCTGCCGCCGGAAGTGTTGGTGAATATCAACCAATGGTCGTCGGACTACACGGCGGAGAAGCTGCGCCGGCAGTCGTCCTGGCCGGAGCCGCCGTCTCTTGAGGTCGAGTTTCCCGAGAAGGTCTTTGCGCGCTATCTCACGTCGGCCGACATCGAGCCCACGCGCCAGCGCACGCACAACTCGATTTTCTTCAACGCCATGGCCGTGCATCGCGAGATCGGACGCAACAAGCCGTATTGCCGGCGCCACTTCACGCCGGGTCTTCTCCTTGGCGAGCCGAAGCACTGGAAGGACTACGAGATCGGACTCGTCGACCTGATGAGCATCCCGCGCGCCGTTTCGCTTCTGGGCGAATCCGCGCTCCATCATGCCGCATGGCGCCTCTCCGGGGACGACGTCGTCTGGTGCGAAGACAAGTCCGTCATTCACGACGTGTCCCTGAGCCCCGACACCCGCCTGCTGCTGGGACTTCAGAGACAGCGCCGAACCGTGGCATCAACGGCTGCGGGAGAATCGAGCGCAGGGTAAACCCGCCCATGCTTCGGGTTCGTGCATGCCATAATAATCGTTTGGGAAAGCCGTACTGCTGCTTGCCTCTTGTTCGGATCGGCCGAACCGGCTTTCTCTTCACCTGTTTCAAGGAATGCCCGTCATGCAGATTACGCTTCGTCAGCTTCAGGTCTTTCTGGCCGTTGCCCGCACCGAGAACCTGTCGCTTGCTTCCGAGCACCTTGCGATGAGCAAGAGTGCGGTGAGCCAGGCGCTGACGGAGCTCGAGGGGCGTCTGGGCGTCTCGCTCTTCGAGCGCACCCGCGGGCGTCTGCTTCTTTCGGCCGAGGGCCGGCGCCTCAAGCCCGCCGCCGACGAGCTCATGGCCCGCACGGACGATTTGGAGTCTCTCTTTTCCGGCCGTGCGACCGGTCAGCTGAAGCTCGCCTGCACCTTCACGATCGGCTCCTTCCTGCTTGCGAACCTGATGCGCGACTTTCAGGCGCATGCGGGCTGGATGCCCGAGATGCGCATCGCGAACACGGCCGATGTGGCCGAGTCGCTGCTGAGCTTTTCGACCGACATCGCGATCGTCGAGGGTCCCGTCACGAGTCCGCATCTCATCACCGAGCCCTGGATCAAGGACGAGATGGTGGTCGTGGCTCCGAAGGGGCATCGCCTCACGAAGGGCATCGCCACCTGGGAGCAGCTCTCCCGCGAACGCTGGATTCTCCGGGAAGAGGGCTCAAGCACCCGCGTCTTCTTCGACGCGCAGATCGGTCTCTACCTTTCCCAGCACAACATCGTTGCGAACGTCAACAGCTTCGAGACGATCGTCGGGATGCTCATCAACGGCATGGGCCTCACCTTCATTTCCGAGCGCATCCTTCACGACCCGTTTTTCGGTCCGCACCTGCGCCGCGTCTGGTGTCCCGAATCCTTCACGCGCCAGCTTTCCTTCTGCATGCACCGCGAAAAGTACCGCTCTGCAGACCTGAGGTCCTTCACGGCCTTCTGCCGCGCCTGGGGCGACGACCTTGTCGCACGCGAGAAGGCCAGGCGCCTCGAAGAGGAACGCGCCTCCCGCGCCTATCATCCCTGATCACGCGCCTTCTCAAGCCTTGCGCAGGCACCGCATGCGGAATTCCATTCCCGTTCGGTGCCTTCATTTTTTCCGGCCGTGTGTAAAGAGACGAGATCATCTCTGATTTGATCGGAAGCGGCATTGATTTGACGGTCTTCATTCTTGCGGTCTTGCGGCGTCCGTGTAGAATTTTCGGCACGCACGAAGAGCCGCCTGCATGAAGGCTCTTCAATACCCACCCAAGATCACCAACAACAAAAGACCCTAATGTCCTCCAGCCTCATCCTTCTGATCTGCGCGCTCGTCACGGCTCTCATGGCCGCCTACGGCATCTGGCGCACGATCCGCATTTCCAATCTCGGCATTCGCTCGAAGCTGGCCGTCACGGCGTTCTTCGCGCTTGCTGCGGCCTCGCACTTCGTGTTCCTCGAGATGACCGATCTTTTTGACCGCAGCTTCATCATCGACACTGTTCCGGTGACGGGGCTCTTCGTGAGCTTTGCCTACTGGTTCTTCCTTCTGGCGCTGATTCGCGACCTGATCGGCGGCGCACGCGCACTCGTTCTCAAGCTTCAGCATCGCGAGACGCAGGAGCGCGACCTCTTCACGCTTGTCTCCACGGTCTTCGTCGGCGTCTTCGGCATTGTTTTCGGCATCACCTCAACCTGGAATGCCTTGTCAGAGCCCTTCATCGAGCCCGTCACGATTGAGGTGAAGGACCTGCCGGCCGAGCTTGAAGGCTTCAAGGTCGCCCAGATCACGGACCTTCACGCCTCGAATCTCTTCCCGGCCGCCCGAACGGCGCTTGTGGCGAAGCTCGTCAATGATGCCAAGCCCGACCTCGTGCTCTTCACGGGCGACTTCGCCGACGGTCCGCTCGACCGTCCGGCCGCCGTCGCCCGCTGCGAAGGCGATCTTGCGCCGCTCTCCGCCATCAAGGCGCCCTACGGCATCTTCGGCGTGACGGGCAATCACGAGTACATTCGTCCGGAACGCGCGAAGCTTCTCAAGATCATCCGCAGCAACGGCGTTGTTCTTCTTGACAACGAAGCCGTTGCGATCAATGTGAAGGGCCGTCATGTCACGATCGCGGGCGTTGACGAACTCGCGTCCGAACGCACCGGCGCCGGCCGCCACGACCTCAAGGCCGCGCTGGCAAACCTCGCCGACGACGATCTTCGCATTCTCATGGACCACCAGCCGAGGACGGCGCCCGAAGCCGCCGATCCGGCCTACAAGGTCGACCTCCAGCTTTCGGGCCACACCCACGGCGGGCATACCGGTCCCGTTGCGATTCTCGCCTCGCTTTTCAACAACGGCTTCGTGAAGGGCCTCTACGATGTCGGCGGCATGAAGCTCTACGTCTCCCAGGGCACAGGCTTCTGGGCTGGCTTCCCGGTGAGAAGCGGCACCTACAACGAAATCCCGCTCATCACGTTCACGCGCGCGAAGTAATCGTCCGTCACGCGAACAACGAAACGACCGACGAAAATCGCCTCCCTTCCTTTCGGAACGGGAGGCGATTCTTTTTCCGGCGAAGGCTGTTGTGCCGAATGGCGGTCAGTGGCTCCCCGGACGAAGCTGTCTGATTTCTTCGAGCACCGGCTGTTCGGGCACATTGAAGTATCGATACCAGTGCCGCCAGATTTTGGGCATCAGTCGATCGTGCGATTCGCCGATGAGCGTCATCAGTTCCCGAATGACGGGATTGTTTTGGTTGCTGATATGGCACGCCAAGTGGTTGTCCCAGAGCTTTCGGTGCCAGGCTGGAAGAATCGGCACGACGTCGCCGCGGCGCAGATCGGCTTCCACACTCCCGAAGGATAGGTCGAGTGCAATGCCGCGGCCCTTCATCATTTCGCTGCAGCAGTAGAGCGCGTCGCCTTTCTTGGTCGGCTGGTCGGCATGAAGAACGTAGCGGTCGCTGCCGTCCGTCAGCTCGCGCGAGGACGACGGATTTGTCGTGTAGCGCATCAGCAGCGTGTGTCCGACGAGCTCGTCGACAGTTTCCAAAGAGCCGTGCTCTTCAACATATCGGCGGCTGGCAAACAGCATGTTGACTTCGGGTTCGAGCGCCTCCGAGAAGATGCACTCGGATTCCGGCTTGTAGCCGAAGTAGGCGATGTCGCAAAGTCCGTTGAGAAGCCCGTTCTCGCCCAGATCCGCAAGAACCTCAATCTGCATGTTTTCGTGGCGGCTCTTGAATTCCTCGACACCGACCATGATCGCGTCACGGGCCGAGTTCACGGGAAGACTCAGGCGCAGCACCGCATCCTCAGCCTCGCTTCCGCGAACGGTCTCCACAAGATCCTTGAGTTTCTCGTGAGCACGGAGCACCTTCTGCACCTGAGGCATGATCAGCCGAGCCTGCGTCGTCAGGCCGGCAGGCCGCGTGCCGTGATCGAGCACGGCAAAGCCCAGTTCCGCTTCGATTCTTGCCAGCATGCGCGAGGCGGACGGCGGTGAAAGGTTCAGCGAATCGGCCGCAAGCGTCAGCGAGCCGTACTTTTCGAGCGCGCCGAGCAGGGCGATTTCGTAGTAGCGGTCGAGCATTTGTGCGGTTCCTTTTAGTTAACGGGAAAGTTATCATAAGGTTAACGCATGCGCGAATCAACCGCGCCCGGGTCAACGTACACTGACGATGAGTTACATACGAGCCCTCGGCTCCGGGAGACAAAACATGATTACTCGTCGCCAGCTTATTCAGACCACGGCTGCGTCAAGCCTGATCGGCACCATTCCCTTCGGCACCGCCTTTGCGGCCGATGCGCCTGTTCCCATGAAGGAATTCCTCGCCGATCTCGATGAACTCGTCAAGATCGACTCCAAGAGCGGCTATGCCGAAGGCGTGCGCCGCGTGGCCGACGTGATGGAAAAGCGCTTCGCCTCCATCGGCTGGACCGTTACGCGCCATGAAGTCAGCAAAAAGTGGGGCGAAGGTCTTGTCATCACCAACTTCCCGGACCAGTCCGCCTACGACGTGGTCATCTGCGCGCACATGGACACCGTGCAGCCCGTCGGCAACGCCGCCAAGTATCCGCTCACCATCGACGGCACGATCGCACGCGGCGCCGGCGCTGGCGACGACAAGGCTTCGCTCAATGCCGTCTGGTACATCTGCAAGGACCTGCCGAAGTCCGTGACCGAAAGGCTTCGCATGTGCGTGCTTCTTTCTCCGGCCGAAGAAGTCGGTCCTGCCGAACTCAACGACTTCCTTCTTGAGTACGGCAAGCGTGCGAAGTATGCCATCGTCTACGAACCGGGCCGTCCCGACGGCTCCTTCGTCAAGGCCCGCAAGTCCTGCAACTGGATCAAGCTCGACTTCGAAGGCGTTGCCGCCCATGCCGGCAACAATCCGCAGGACGGCCGCAACGCAATCGACGCCATGGCCCGCGCCATTCCGTTGGTCAACGAGACCGTGAAGGATCTTCCCGGCGTGACCATCAATACCGGCGTCATCAACGGCGGCACCGTGCCCAATACCGTTGCCGCGCATGCCGATGTGACGTTCGATCTTCGCACGGTCAGAAACGAAGACATCAAGACGGTCATGGACCGTGTCGAAAAGCTTGCCGCAAAGGGTTTCGGCAAGGATGTCAAGACCACCGTCAGCTATCCGTCCA
>JAXZEJ010000331.1:0-3551 GCA_037424205.1 bacterium
CATTGGCGGCGAACAAATCCAGACCGTCAACGCGCGTGACCTTCATGCGTTCCTCGGCGTCAAGACCGAGTTCAAGGACTGGATAGCTCGTCGCATCAAAGACTTCGGCTTTGTCGAGAACACGGACTTTTGCTCATTTTTGAGCGAAAGTTCTGGCGGTCGTCCGAGCAAGGAATTTTCCGTTTCCCTCGGCATGGCAAAAGAACTGGCAATGGTCGAACGAAATGCGAAAGGCAAGCAAGCCCGCCTCTACTTCATTGAGTGCGAAAAGATCGCGAAGGCCAAGGCTACCGCTCCGGCGTTGCCGGACTATCCAACGGCGCTGCGACAGCTCGCCTCTTCATTGGAGAAGCAAGCAGCGCTTGAACACAAGGTCGCGGAAGACGCTCCGAAGGTCGCATTTGCTGAGAGGGTAGAAGCATCCTACGGTGACATGCTCATACGTGAAGCGGCAAAGACGCTCGGCTATCCGGCCACGCACCTCTTTGACTGGCTACGCGCACACTCGTGGATCACAATGAAAAATGAACCTTACGCGGACCGCGTGAAGCAAGGCGTCCTGCGCCCTCGCGTGTCGAACTTCACGCACCCTGAAAAAGGACTGAGCGTGTCGATCACGGCGCACGTTACTCCGAAAGGGCTGTACAGGCTTTATCAGGCACTCCTGAAAGAAGGAAAGGTCACCAGGAATGAAAGACTTGAACAAACAGCAGGATGATGAAAAAATGATGACGGAGTCCAACAAGATTCGCGACGGCATGCGTTTTCGCGAGATGCTCTTTGATCCGGCAGTTCCTGACTATGCATTTCTAACGCGAGATGAAGTCATCGCCGCCTTTGATACATCAGAGCCGACACTTCGACGTTGGGCATTGGAAAGCGGCTTCCCGGACCCTGTAGCCTATCCAGGCATTACTGCGTACCCCATCGCAGCTCTACGCGAGTTCCTGAGTCGCGTAGCCAGAGAATCTCGCAACGCCACAAGCAAAAAAAAACGTTAGTCTTCTTTTTTTCGTCGGTGGGTCTTTTGGTGGGTCTTTTGACATTAAAGCCTCTACAACCGTTGCTACGCCTTAATTCATGAATTCCTCCCCTTCCGCCAGAATTCAAAAGGCAGAAAGCTTCGGCTTTCTGCCTTTTTTCGTTTTCGCCAGCATCATTTCACATCCCGCAACGGCCCCCTGCCGCGCTTCCCGGCGCGTCAATCTTCCGCAAGCGTCATCAACAATTCACCAAGCCGACACCAAGGCGTCAAATCCGATTCCTAGACTCATGCACATCCGGCGGCCCGGCGCCTCCGGACCATTGTTTGTTGAAGGAATCCATTGTGAAAATCAAAACCGCAACCGCTGCCGTTTCCGCAGCGCTTCTCTCTCTTCTCGCCGCCAGCCAGGCCGACGCCGCCCAGATCTACCCGGTCGACCAGGCCCGCTTCATGACGAACTCGCGCTTCGACTTCAAGATCGAGCTCGACAAGAACGTCGCCCGCAACAACGTCACCGTCCAAATCAACGGCGCCGACTACTCCAAGACTCTCTCCGGCAAGGAAGTCTGGATGGAGAAGGAAGACAATGCGTTCGGTTCCGCTCTCGTTGTCCGCGACGTTGAAATCAAGAAGCCCGGCCGCTATGAAGTTGTCGTCAAGAGTCCCGAAGGCGAAATGCGTGCCAACTGGGACATCTACACGACGCCCGCCAAACCGGTTGCCAAGAACGTCATCATTCTGCTCGCCGACGGTCTCTCCGTCGGCCATCGTACCGCCGCCCGCATTCTCTCCAAAGGCGTAAAGAACGGCATGTATCAGGCACCGCTCGCCATGGACGACATGCCTCACATGGCTCTGCTCGGCACGAGCTCCGTTGACACGATCGCGGCCGACAGCGCCAACACCGCCTCCGCCTACATGACCGGCCACAAGTCGAGCGTCAACGCTCTCGGCGTCTATGCCGACCGCACGAAGGCCAGCCAGGACGACCCGAAGCAGGAAACGATCGCCGAGCTTCTCCGCCGCAAGACCAACAAGGCCATCGGCGTCGTGAGCGATGCTGAAATTGAGGACGCCACGCCCGCCTCCGTCGTCTCGCACACCCGTCGCCGCGCCGACAAGGCCGACATTGTCGGCATGTTCTACAACGTCAAGCCTGAAGTCATCCTCGGCGGCGGTTCCGCCTACTTCCTACCGAAGGAAACGGCAGGCTCCAAGCGCAAGGACAGCATCAACTACATCCAGAAGTTCGGTGATGCAGGCTACAAGCTCGTCACCGACCGCACGGAAATGCTCGACGCCGTGTCCGGCAAGACGCCCGACCGACTGCTCGGCCTCTTTCACACCGGCAACATGGACGGCTGGATCGACCGCCATCAGTGGAAGGGCAACACGGTCAAGAAATTCCCGAATCAGCCGGACCTGACCGACTCGTTCGACGCCGCCGTCAAGGTTCTTGACAAGAACAAGGCCGGCTTCTTCCTGATGCTCGAAGCCGGCCTCGTCGACAAGTTCTCCCATCCGCTCGACTGGACCCGCTCGGTGGGCGACACAATCGCCTTCGACAAGGTCGTCGAACGCGCCAAGGCCTACTGCGCCAAGAACCCCGACACGCTGCTCATCGTGACGGGCGACCACACGCACTCCATTTCGGTTGCCGGCACGGTCGACGACGACAAGCCGGGCAAGGACATGCGCGACAAGGTGGGCGTCTATGCCGACGCCGGCTATCCCAACTATGAAGACAAGGACAAGGACGGCTTCCCGGACAACTTCCAGCCCTCCAAGCGTCTTGCCGTCTTCTTCGGCGCCCATCCCGACTACTACGAAACGTATCGCTCCTATCCCGACGCCACCTTCAATCCGGCCGTCAAGAATGAAAAGGGCGAATACGTCGCCGACAACAAGTACAAGAACGTCGAAGGCGGCCACTTCGTTGAAGGCAATCTGCCGCGCAACGAAAGCCAGGGCGTCCACACGGTCGACGACCTGGTCGTGACGGCCCAGGGCCCGAACGCCGAGCAGTTCCACGGCTTCATGAACTCCACGGAAGTCTTCCGCGTCATGGCTGAAGCGCTGGCCCTCGGCAAGTAATCCCTAGCGCCCGTCAGCGGGCCCAGCGCCGGAGGCGCGGCTTTCACAATAGCCGGACCTCCGGCCTTTCACATTTATATATAGGGAGACATCCTTCATCATGCAGCGCCGCTATTTTCTTCACGGCCTTCTCGCCATCCCTCTCGCCGCAACCGTCCCGGCCGCACTTGCCGCCGATCCCGAGCTCTCGTTCGATGAGATGTACGCAGGAAGCTCTGTTCTCGGCCTTCGGTTTTCAGAAAAGCTCAAGTCGCTTTCCGGCAAGAAGATTCGCGTTCGCGGCTTCATGGCTCCGCCTCTCAAAGCCGAAGCCAAGTTTCTCATTCTTACGAAGGAGCCCGTCAGCCTCTGCCCCTTCTGCAACTCGGATCAGGACTGGCCCGACAGCATCATTCTTGTGAAGCTCTCCGGCGATCAGGCCTTCGTGCAGAACAACCGCCTGATTGAAGTAACCGGACGGCTTGAAACCGGA
>JAXZEJ010000332.1:0-4635 GCA_037424205.1 bacterium
AGTCATCCGGGTCATGAGCACGACGGCCTGCGCCATCATGCCCTCCATGCGTCCTACGGCGTCCATCTTCTCATTGGTCTTCGCCTTGACGTTGACAACCTCTTCGGAGACGCCGAGCGTTTCGGCGAGCGACTTTCTGATTGCCGGCATGTGGGGGCCGATCTTCGGGCGCTCCGCCACGATCGTCGCGTCGCAATTCACGACGCCCCAGCCCTTCTGCCTGGCAAGCGCCACAACGGCGCGAAGAAGCACGCGGCTGTCGGCGCCCTTCCACTTCGGATCTGAAGGCGGAAAGTGCTGGCCGATGTCGCCCAGGGCTGCGGCGCCGAGTACGGCATCGGTAACGGCGTGCAGTAGCACGTCGGCATCCGAATGCCCGTCAAGACCGAGTTCAAACGGAATCTCCACGCCGCCCAGAATGAGCGGGCGGCCTTCGACCAATCGATGGGAGTCGTATCCCTGACCTACACGGAAGGGCACCACGGCGCCGTCTCCTAAAATGAGGCTCGCGAGCACGCCGTCGGCGGGTTCGGTCACCTTGATGTTGGTAGTGCGTCCCGGCACGATCTTGACGGGACGGCCGAGGCGCTCCATGGCGCTCGCCTCATCGGTAATGCCCGCGAGGTCTCCCGAAAGCGCCTCGACGAGATCGTGCACGCGGAACATCTGAGGCGTGGCCGCGCGCCAGAGGTCGGCTCGGGGAACGGTTTCAACGATCATGCGGTTCTTGTCGGCACGCTTGATCGTGTCCGCAACGGGAGAGGCCAGAATGCCGCCCGCCACGGTCTCGTCGGCAAGCACCTCGTCAATGAGGTGCGCAGCTTCGCTCGGCTTGAGACACGGCCGGGCCGCATCATGAACGAGCACCCACGCATCACGGTCGAAGCCCGCATTGAGAAGACCGTTGAGCACAGATTCGGCACGCTCGCGGCCGCCGCAGCGGAGCACGCGAACATTCGTCGGAAAATGCTCGGCCACCTCATCGACATAAGGATCCGTCGGGCTCACGACCACGACGATATCTCCCATGCGCTCGACGCCGCGAAGCGCCCGCACCGTATGCACCAGCATCGCATCCGAGCCGAACTTCATGTACTGCTTGGGAGAACCGAGCCCCATGCGGCTGCCGACGCCGGCGGCGCACACGAGGCCGACCACTTTCGCGGCTTCACTCATCTGTTTTCTCTCCTTGTTCGCTTCGGGCTGTCCACGACGCGGGAAGCCCCGATTCGAACATTTTACCGAGAGTTCTCAAAAGCACCTTTTTCTCGTTCGACCGATCCGCTAAGATAGGCGCATACGTCGCCTTATTTCTACATTTTTTCCAAGACAAGCTTCAATGCAGCAGCTCATCCACATAGCCGGGGGCATCGCCCTTCTGCTCTGGGGAACCTACATGGTCAAGACCGGAATGCTCCGCACATTCGGCGTGGCACTCAAGGACTTCCTCTCGGCACGGCTCAAAAACAGCGTCATCGCCATGGCGTCGGGCACGGTCTTTGCATCTCTCCTTCAGAGTTCGACCGCCGCCACGCTCATTGTGGCCAGCATTCAGGCCGAAGGCTTTCTGACCACCGGCATCGCCTTCGCGACGATTCTCGGCGCCAACTTCGGCTCGGCCCTGATGACCCGCGTCCTGACGTTCGACATCTCCCTCCTGTCGCCCGTCCTCATTCTCGTGGGGACCTGCTTCTTCTTCATCAAGAGGGCCGACACGCGCCAGGGCCAGTTCGGCCGCATTCTGATCGGCCTGGGCATCATCATGATTGCGCTCAACCATATTGTTGACGCAACAATGCCGCTGCGTACGAGCACGGAGCTTGCCCCGCTCTTCCAGCAAAACTCGAACTCCCCGCTTCTGGCCGTGATGCTCGGTCTGGGGCTCGGCTTCGGCTGCTTCTCCAGCCTTGCCGCCGTCATCATCACTTCAGGCCTCGTCACCGCCGGCGTCATCCCGGTCGCCGCAGGCCTTTGGGTTGCGCTGGGCGCAGACATCGAAAACACGCTGCTTGCAGTCATGACAACCATGACCGCCTCACGCGCCGGCCGCCGAGGTCCCGTTGCCGTCACGCTCTGGCGAGGCGTGACGCTCTCCCTCACCGGCCTGCTTCTGGCAACGTGCCCGTTCATCGCGGAAGGCTTCGGCTCCATTCCCGACAGCGTCATCTACTTCCACGTAGCGCTCAACCTCCTAATTTCCGGCCTCGGCCTTTTCGTAGTCAAGCCTTTCGCAAACATGGCCGACCGCCTTCTTCCCGACAAAAAGGCCGACAAGCAGGCTGCCGACGACGCACCGGACCTTTTTGCAAAGGAAAACCTCATTTCGAGCAGCATGTCCCTCGACGTTGCACGCTCGGAACTTCAGCGCATCACCGGCGAGGTCAGAAGCTTCTGGCACGACATTGAAATCATGCTGAAGCTCAATCCCGCCGACGGCGAGATCCTCATCCTTCATGACAAGGGAAACCACATCGACCAGCGCGCCTCCGCCATGACACGATATCTGGGTCTTGTCATGCGCGGCCAGCTCACCACGGCCGAAGCCGTCGAATGGCAGTACCTGAAGAACGTCAACGGCAGCCTCAAGGTCGCCCTGGGCACGATCGACCGCATCATCACGGTCATCGTGAACGAGAAGTGCCGCAAAAACCGCTCGTTTACGCCCGACGGCCTCAAGGAGCTTCTGGCCATGCACCACCGCGTGGGCATCTGCCTTGAACAGCTTGCCGCCATCCTTGCAGAAAAAGACCTCAACAAGCGCCGTGCGCTTTGCAGTACGCTCAACACCGAACGCGAATCGATCCTTCGCGAGAGCTACGATCTGACGCTTCGCCATATGGAACGCGTTTCCCGCGGTCTCTCCGGCGCCATCGACACGTCTGCCCTGCATCTTGAACTTCAGTCGCTCTTCAACCGCATCGTCGGCATCATCGGCTCGGCAGCCTCCATGGACTACGGCAGCCATGACGAAGAAGAACCCAAGGGATGAACGGCCAAAACTGATTTCCACCCATCCGCCCGATTTTTCCGACCCGACTTCGATCCATTTTGAAGTCGTTTCGAAGTATTTCGGATTACCATGCAAAAAAGCTCCGAATCCGGGAAGGGTTCGGAGCTTTTTTGCATTCCCTAGAACCACAGGGATTTCACGCTTCCAGTCCATCTTCCACACCTTCATCCTCGCGGATGATCCCATCCATCACTTAGGGTTTACCCTCGACAACCATCTTCTTTTTCCCCCTCTCAATTCTTCAAAATTCGCCTCAATTCTTTTTTTACGACGTTCGGCCCTTCGGCCTCATAAGAGACGTCAAGTTCAGACTTTCCAATTCAGGAGTTACCCTCTGATGAACCCGACTTTCAAGATTGCCGCCGCTGCCATGATGGTTGCCGGCGCCTTTGCTTCCCAGGCCTACGCTGCCGGCTTCCAGCTTTCCGAGCAGTCCTCCATTCAGATGGGCCGTGCCATGGCCGGCGCCGGTGTTGTGGGCGACGACCTTTCCGCCGTGCATTACAACCCCGCCGGCATGACGCTCCTTCCGGGCACGCGCATGCAGGCCACCGGCACTTGGGTTGCCGTCAATCTTGACTACGAAGGCGATTCCGGCCAGAAGGAAAACGGCCGTCTCAAGGGCCAGATGATTCCCGCCGGCTTCATCACGCACCAGCTCACCGACAATGTCTGGGCCGGCCTCGGCCTTACCGTTCCCTACGGCATGGGCACGGAATACAACAAGAACTGGGAAGGCAATACCCGCGGCACCGAGTCCATGATCCTTACATTCGACATCAACCCGAACGTCGCATGGAAGATCAATGAGAAGTTCAGCGTCGGCGCCGGCGTCTCGCTCCAGTATGCCAAGGCCAAGCTGGGCATGGGCGCCTACCTGCCGATGAGCACTCCTGATGGCACGGTTGCCGTGCCTGCCAACGCCGTCGTCAAGGGCGACAGCTGGGCCTGGGGTTGGAATGTCGGCATGACCTTCCAGCCGGTCGACACCGTTCGCATCGGCCTTGCCTACCGTTCCAGCATCGACCATGATGCCGAAGGCCATACTGACGCAACCGTGGCCGGAAATGCGATGCCCCGCAGCGACATGAAGGTCACCATCAAGACGCCTGACACGATCACGCTCTCCGCCACGTGGGAAGCCACCGACGCCCTTCGCCTTTCCGGCACGGCCCGCTGGTCCAAGTGGTCGAACTTCGACACGCTCAACGTCCGCAATGCCGATTTCGCCGGCACCGCCATGGCCAATGTTCAGGTTGAAAACAACTGGGACGACACCTGGTTCTTCTCCGTCGGCGCCGACTACAAGATCGACAGCCAGTGGACGGTCCGCGGCGGCGTGGCCTATGACCAGGGCCCTGTTGAAAACCAGTACCGCATGGCCGTCATTCCCGACACCGACCGCGTCTGGTTCTCCCTCGGCACGTCCTACAACTGCACGAACAATCTGACGTTCGACTTCGGCGCCACCTACATCAGGGGCGTTGGCGACACCGATCTCTACTTCAAGGACAACACCGGCGCCACCAAGCACGGCGAATACAATTCTCTCGACTCGAACATCTTCTCCGCTCAGATGCAGTACATGTTCTAAGCTAGTCCTTCAGGATGATGAAAAGCACCGC
>JAXZEJ010000333.1:0-1682 GCA_037424205.1 bacterium
GGTGGGTGGTGTGGAAGGGGCTGAGGATATAAAGTCCTCACCCCTATCCGATTTTGTTGTTTTGAAAGAAGCTCTCTAGGCTGTTTTTACACCCATGCGGCGGGAGCGGTCCGCTCATTTTGCTAAACTAACGATTCGTGTGAGGGACGACGTTTCTCCGGCGGGATTTGGTCCGGCCGGCTTCTGTCATGTCCGCAGGATTTTTTCCCGGACCCGCGTCGGCTCTTTCAATCCATTTCAAGCCTGCGGCTGCTTCCCTGCTTCTGCGGGCAGCTAATGGGCGGCTCGCTCCGCCGTTATTTAATCTAAGGGTAATTTCATGGCCAAGAATGTAGTTGTGGTCGGCGCTCAGTGGGGCGACGAAGGCAAGGGTAAGATCGTTGACTGGCTGACCGAAAAGGTCGCCGGCGTCGTCCGCTTCAACGGCGGTCACAATGCCGGTCACACGCTCGTGATCAACGGCAAGAAGACCATTCTCCGTCTCATCCCGTCCGGCATCATGCATGCCACGTCCGTCTGCTATCTCGGCAACGGCGTCGTTCTTTCCCCGGAAGCCTTCTTCCGCGAAGTTGACGAACTCAACGCCATCGGCGTGCCCAACGTTGAGAAGCGCCTGCGCGTTTCCGCCAACGCTGCGCTCATCATGCCGTACCACGTCGCTCTCGACCACGCCCGCGAAGCTGCCGCCGGCGACAAGAAGATCGGCACGACCGGCCGCGGCATCGGCCCCGCCTACGAAGACAAGATCGCCCGCCGCACGCTGCGCGTCGCCGATCTCTTCGATACGGAACGCTTCTCCGAACAGGTTCGCTCCGTTCTGAAGTATCACAACTTCGTTCTTGAAAACTACCTTGGCGCCAAGCCGCTTGATCCTGAAGAAGTGATCGCTCACATGCTGTCCTACGCAGAACGCCTGCGTCCGATGGTCTGCGACGTTTCCGCCGAACTCCACAAGGAAATGGATGCCGGCAAGCAGTTCCTCTTCGAAGGCGCTCAGGGCTCTATGCTCGACATCGATCACGGCACCTATCCGTACGTCACGAGCTCCAACACCGTTGCCGGCTCCGCCTGCGCCGGTGCCGGCGTCGGCCCGCACAAGATCAATTACGTCCTCGGCATCACCAAGGCCTACTGCACCCGCGTCGGCGAAGGTCCGTTCCCGACCGAACTCCACGACGAAGTCGGCCAGATGCTTCGTGAAAAGGGTTGCGAATTCGGCGCCGTGACGGGTCGTCCCCGCCGCTGCGGCTGGTTCGACGGCGCTGCTCTGCGCCGCGCCGTTCAGATCAACGGTCTGACCGGCCTCGCCGTCATGAAGCTCGACGTGCTCGACGGCATGGAAACCGTCAAGCTCGGCGTGGGCTACACGTACCGCGGCGAAAAGATCGATCTCATGCCCGCCGGTGCCGTCGCCGAATGCGAACCGATCTATGAGGAATTCCCCGGCTGGAAGGAAAGCACCTTCGGCATCACGAAGTGGGAAGATCTTCCCGAGAGCGCCCGCCAGTATCTGACGCGTCTCTCCGAAGTCGCCGGCGCTCCGATCGCCCTCGTGTCGACCGGCCCGGACCGTGAACAGACGATTCTTCACGTCGATCCGTTCGAAGCCTGATTCTCATTAGGCTGAATCAATCGGATAGGGGTGAGGACTTTATATCCTCAGCCCCTTCCACACCACCCAC
>JAXZEJ010000334.1:0-3700 GCA_037424205.1 bacterium
CTCAACACTTCCGAAAGGAAGTGATCTCAAGCCAAGAGAGGCGGTCCGAAAGGGCCGCCTCTCTTGCTTTGGCTCTCCCTCAGGGGGAGAGGTGATTCTTAGTCGAAATAGGGGTAATAACTCTCATATTGCTTCAAGGTTCGCGTCCTATACTGAAAACAGCGTTCGGATTTGAAGGAACGCACCATGTGCGGAAGGCTTCCGCCGGTGGAGAAATTCGTCTGCACGATCCCCGCAGCTGCTCCTCGCCTCGGAAATGACAAAGCGTCAAGGCCTTCCCGATGCATGACTCTTTTGGAGATAGGAAGCATGCTTTCACGACGTAATTTCCTCACTCACTCGGCCTTGCTCGGCTCTGCCGCCGGGTTTACGGCAACTCCCTTGAGCAGTGCGGTTGCTGCTGCGGTCGACGATCTTGAGACGACGACCTGGTCCTGCTGCTCGATCAACTGCGGCTCGCGCTGCCTCTTGAGGTGCGTATCCAAAAAGGGCCGCGTCATTCGCATTGAAACGGACAATACGGGCGATCCGGAAGCCGGGGCTTCGGCCACATCGTGCCCGCAGGTTCGCGCCTGCCAGCGCGGACGCGCGATCCGCCAGCGCCTCTATTCCGAAGAACGCCTTAAATTCCCTATGAAGCGCGTCGGCAAGCGCGGGGAAGGGCGCTTTGAGCGCATTTCCTGGGATCAGGCTCTCGACGAAATCGCCGCCCGCCTGAAGAAGACCATTGCCGAGCACACGAACGAGTCCGTCATGCTGATGCACGGCTCGGGCAATTATTCGCTCTTTAACAACCGCAACTGCACGTTCCGATTCTTCAATATGATCGGCGGCAACATCGGCTGGTATTCCGACTATTCCGCTGCCTGCATCCAGCATGCATGGCCTTATCTTTACGGCGGATTCGGCTATGGCGGCGTTCGCTCGACGAACAATGGCGCCGGCTCCTACATGAACCAGGTCAAGAATGCCAAGCTTTACGTCACCTTCGGCAACAATCCGGCCGTGACCCGTGCGTCCGGCGGCGGCCAGTCCTGGGAGCTCTACGGTGCGCTTCGCGAAGGCAAGACGCGCATGGTCGTGATCGATCCGATCTGCTCGGATACGCTCGCAGGCCGTGATGCCGAATGGATTGCCATTCGTCCGGGCACCGACGCGGCGCTCTGCGAAGGCATGGCCTGGGTCATGATCAGCGAAAATCTCGTCGATCAGGCCTTCCTCGACAAGTATTGCGTCGGCTACGACGAAAAGACCCTGCCGGCATCCGCGCCGAAGGGCTCGGACTACAAGTCCTACATACTCGGCAAGGGGCAGGACAAGACCGCGAAGACGCCGCAGTGGGCCTCCCGCATCACGCAGGTTCCCGTCGAAACGATCGAGCGCCTGGCTCGTGAGATCGCCACCACCAAGCCCGTGTTCATCTCTCAGGGCTGGGGCCCGCAGCGCCGCATGAACGGCGAAACCCAGTCGACGGCCATCGCGATGATGGCGCTCCTGACCGGCCAGGTGGGCCTCCCGGGCACCAATTCCGGTGCTCGAGAAGGCGACTCCTACGGCATCGATTCGGGCCTGCCCGTCGGCAAGAATCCGATCGGCAAGTCGTTCCCGATTTTCCTCTGGCCGCGCGCCGTGAAGGATGCCAAGAACATGACGGCGCTCAATGCGGGCGTTCGCGGCTGCGACAGGCTTGAACACAACGTCAAGTTCATCTGGAACACTCAGGGCAATACGCTCGTCAATCAGCACGGCGGCGTGAATCAGATTCGTGAAATGCTCGAGGACGAATCCCTCGTCGAGACGATCGTCGTCGTTGACAATCAGATGACGCCGTCCGCCCGCTTCGCCGACTATGTCCTGCCCGACACGATGAACCAGGAAATCGACGACATGCAGGGCGACGCTTATGCCGTCGGCGACTACAACTACATCGTTGCCTGCCCGAAGGCTGCGGACATCCTTTGGGAGCAGAGGCCCAACTACTGGATCATGAGCCAGATGGCCAAGCGCTTCGGTCTCGAGGACAAGTTCACCGAAGGCCGCACCCAGAAGGAATGGATTCGCTGGGGCTATGAACAGACGCTCGCCAAGGCAGCCAAGCAGCCTGATCCGATCAAGCTTCCTTCCTTTGACGAATTCTGGTCGAAGGGTTTCGTCAAATATCATATGGGTCATGATTCCGGCATCGTTCTCAAGGCCTTCCGCGACGATCCGGTGAAGAACCCGCTCAAGACGCCCTCGGGCAAGATCGAAATCTATTCGGAGCGCCTCGCAAAGATTGCTTCGACCTGGGAGCTCCCAAAGACCAAGGGACAGGAAATTCATCCGATCCCGCAGTTCATCGCAACGGCCGAAATGCTCGGCCAGGGCGATCCGCTCGAAAAGAAGTATCCGCTTGAAATCTACGGCTACCATGGCGCGGGCCGCACGCATTCGACCTATCACAACGTGCCGTGGCTCCGTGCTCTCCATCCCGACGAGCTCATGATCAATCCGATCGACGCCGAGCCTCGCGGCATCAAGACGGGCGACAAGGTCAAGGTCTTTAACGACCGCGGCTCTCTTGTCATTCCCGCCTATGTCACGAACCGCGTGATTCCGCATCTGGTGGCGATGCCTCAGGGCGCCTGGTACAAGCCGGACGAGAAGGGCGTCGACCGGGGAGCCTGCTTCAACGTTCTGACGACGCTCGAATCGACCCCGCTTGCCAAGGGCAATCCTTCTCACACGAACCTCGTGCAGGTTGAAAAGCTTTGAATTGGAGTCAAAATATGAAGCAATACGGATTCTATTTCGATGCAACGCGCTGCACGGGCTGCAAGACCTGCGTGATCGCGTGCTGCGACAAGAACGGACTTGAGGACGGTCGTCAGTTCCGTCATGTCCTTCCTTTTGAAAACGGCGGCTGGCGTCAGGACCGCATGACGGGCGCCTGGCATCAGGATGTGTCTCACGGCTACGTTTCGGTGTCCTGCAATCACTGCAGCGATCCCGCCTGCGTCAAGGTCTGCCCGACCAAGGCCCACGCCAAGCACGACGACAAGGGCGGCCTTGTCCTGATCGATCAGTCGAAGTGCATCGGCTGCGGCATGTGCGCGAAGGCCTGTCCGTACGGCGCGCCGGTTCTTGACGAGAAGGCGCACAAGATGACGAAGTGCGACGCCTGCGTCGACCGCGTGGTCAAGGGCGAGCTTCCCGTGTGCGTCGCGGCCTGCCCGCAGCGCGCGCTTGACTTCGGCTATGTCGATGATCTGAAGGCCAAGTACGGTGAGGGCGCGCACATCGAGCCTCTGCCTTCTCCGGCCGTCACCAAGCCCAACCTTGTCGTCAGGCACGGCAAGGTCGGGAAGGAAATCCGATAGACGATTGGTCAAGTGAGGTTTCGGCCTGACTGACAGGATGAGACCCGTTCGGTTCGCATTTGCCGGACGGGTCTTTCTATTACGGCTGACTTATGCGTATGTGATCACTTCAGAGGACGGACCGAAGGTTGATTCCGCAGTCGGAGCACATCCACTCTGGATCGTGACCGAGATTGGTCAGGCAGCCGCCCACTCCGACAAGGTTGTGAGAAATGGCATTGCCCAGGATGCGGTCGCTGAAAAATCCGAATTCATGTCCAGATACGGCGGCGAGGACGTCGAGCGGGCGGGTGCGGAGCTCAATGCCGCTTTGACCGGCTCGGCTGCGGGCGAGGGCGGCG
>JAXZEJ010000335.1:0-2427 GCA_037424205.1 bacterium
CGCTTCGCCGTGGGCACGGGCATCCGCGAGGACCTCGGCGCCATCGACTCCCGCTACCAGAAGGCCTGGGGCACGAAGATCGACAAGTTCGAATTCATCGCCATGGCCACGCAGTACGCCGGCGGCCACATCCAGCAGGACCTCGTCAAGCTCTGGGCCGACAAGTCCGGCGCCGTGATCGACTGGCTCGGCGATCGTCTTGCCGAACGCAACATCGAGCTCTGGCACGAATCCGGCGACAAGAACGACGAAACGCGCTACAAGCACTTCGCGATCGGTCACTCCCCGAAGCTTCCGATCGACCCGAAGACGGGCAAGTTCAAGATCACGCTCGCCCAGGTCGTTGCCGACTACGCCGTCAAGAAGGGCGCCCGCTTCGACTACAACACGAAGATGGTCAAGCTCGAGAAGAAGAACGGCCGCGTGACGGGCGTCATCGCCGAAAACGCCGACGGCAAGTTTGTCCGCTACAACGCGAAGAAGGGCGTCGTGATCGCCACCGGCGGCTACGCTCAGAACTGGAAGATGATGGAAGCCCTCCAGCCGTGGAACCTCCGCATCATCGGCCGCTCCGGCGCGCTTCCGGGCGCCCGCGGCGACGGCATCCGCGCCTGCCTCTGGGCCGGCGCCAAGATGGACGAAACGCACTCGATCATGATGTTCGACCGCACCGCCATCCGTCCGGACCAGAAGACGGGGCCCGAAACGGTCAAGTCCGGCGACAGCGGCTTCTTCTGGATCGGCTCCCAGCCGTGGCTCAAGGTCAACGCCGACGGCAAGCGATTCATGAACGAATCCGGCACCTATGAAAACATCCTTCACGCCGACGAGTACCAGAAGGGCCACTGCCACTACACGCTCTTCGACGCCAACTGGGTCAAGTATGCCGAACAGTTCAAGATGCACGGCTGCTCGCGCCTCTTCCCGTTCGAAAACGGCGCCGAACCGAACATTCCCTGGCAGGTCTTCCAGGACAAGATGCTCCCGGGCCTCATCGCCAAGGGCTACGTCCAGAAGGCCGACACGATCGAGGAACTCGCCAAGAAACTCGGCCTTCCGGCCGCCCAGCTCAAGGCCACGGTCGCCCGCAACAACGAGCTCTACCGCATGGGCGAGGACGTCGACTACGGCAAGGAAAAGCATCGCCTGTCCGCCGTTGACAAGGCTCCGTTCTACGGCGCCAAGAACACCGGCTGGATGCTCTGCACGATGGACGGCATTCAGATCAACACGAACATGAACGCCATCGACGTCGAAGGCAATCCGATCCCGGGCCTCTTCGTCATCGGCAACGACAGCGGCGGCTACTTCGCCAACGAATACCCGAACCTCGCCACCGGCATGGCCTGCGGCCGCACGGTGACCTTCGGCCGACTCGTGGGCCAGATGCTCGCCAAGGCCTGATCCCCCGGATCAATCCAATAAAACAAGAATCCAATAAAACAAGGCTTCCTCCCTCGGACGCCTCAGGGCCTCGCCGGAAGACGCTCTCTTCCGGCGGCCCGCTCCTCCTTTTTCCAACCACCAACGACAAAAGGGCGCCCTGCCGATCCCGGCAGCCGGCTCCCTCGACTCTCATGAAGCATTCCATCATCAGCTGCGCCGTTTTCGGCGCCCTCGCCGCCGGCTCCGCCTGCGCCGCCGACACCCAAGTCTACGGCGTCGTCGACACCGGCTTCTCCGTTCGCAACAACCACTACGTCAACGGCGACGAAAAGACCACCACGGCCATGATGTCCGGCCAGTACATCGGCTCCCGCTTCGGCATCAAGGGTTCCGAAGACCTCGGCAACGGCATGAAGGTCGGCTTCGTCCTTGAAAGCAGCATCAAGAGCGACGACGGTTCTCTCGGCCAGAACGGCCGCCTCTTCGGCCGCGAAGCCCGCGTCTTCGTCGCCGGCGACTTCGGCGAAGTCAGCTTCGGCCGCGTCGGCCCGATCGTCGGCGGCAACGGTCCGTACGCCCGCTTCGGCCACGTCATGAACGCCTTCTCCTGCGGCTGGGGCGACGTCGGCGGCAGTCTTCAGGTCGTATCCCTCGGCTACGAATTCGTGGACAACACGGTCAACTACCTCACGCCGAAGTTCGGCGGCTTCGATGCCGTCTTCCAGTACTCCTTCGGCGCCGACACGAAGAACTACGGCAACGGCACCGAAGGCAAGTCCTCCGTCGAGCGCATGTACGCCGGCGCCGTCCGCTATCAGGACGACGCGGTCCTCGTCTCCGCCGGCATCGAAGGCATCGATCAGGCTCAGCCTGCAGCCCGCGCCGCCGGTCTCGACGACGCCCTCTCATTCAACCTCGGCGGCAGCTACAACGCCGGCTTCGCCAAGTTCTACGCCTACGGCCAGGTCTTCCGCGACTATGCCAAGGCCGCCAAGGTCACGATGTTCGCCATTCCGTCGGGCGTTGACGGCTACGGCGTGA
>JAXZEJ010000336.1:0-2019 GCA_037424205.1 bacterium
GGCCGCCATCGGCATGGTCGCCTCGATCGGCCGCGCCTATGTCAAGGTTTACCGCCGTCTTCGCGTCGGCATCTTCTTCTCGGGCGACGAGCTCGTTCAGCCGGGCGAGCCTCTGCCGCCTGGCGGCATTTACAACTCGAACCGCTTCATGATCCGAAGCCTTCTTCAGGAACTCGGCTGCGAGGCGCTGGATTTGGGCAATGTGCCCGATACGCTCCAGGCGACGATCGATGCCTTTGAAGGCGCTGCGGCCTCCGCGGACGTGATTCTGACGACGGGCGGCATGAGCGTGGGCGAAGAGGATCACATCAAGCCGGCAGTCGAAGCGCTCGGCTCGCTCAACGTCTGGCGCGTCCGCCTGAAGCCCGGCAAGCCTCTGGCCTTCGGCGAAGTGCGCGGCGTGCCCTTCATCGGGTGTCCCGGCAATCCGGTTGCAGGCTTCGTGGTGTTCCTGATGATGGCCCGTCCCTATCTGTTGAGAACGATGGGCCTTACAGACATCGACGTGAAGCCTCTGGCAGTCAGGGCCGACTTTGACTGGCTCAAGGTCGGGGACCGTCAGGAATTCGTGCGCGTCAGGCGCAATGAGGCGGGCGGCCTGGACTTGTACCACACGCAGAATTCGCAGGTGCTTTCGTCCTGCGCATGGGCCGACGGTCTGGTTGACATTCCTGTTGGCGGCATCGTGCACAAGGGCGACATGGTCAACTACTATCCGTTTTGCCAGTTCTTCGCCTGAGTGTCGGAGAGAAAGACAACAGGCGAATTCGAAGAGATATAAGAAGATGAAGATCCGCATTCTTTACTTTGCGCTTCTGCGCGATGCCCTCGGTCGTTCCCAAGAGGAGCTTGACGTGCCCGAGGGCGTGACAACCGTTGCCGCGCTTCGCGAGTGGCTTCGCGGCCGCGGCGAGCCGTATGCGACGGCTCTGGGCAATGCCCGCCGTGTCCGTGCGGCCGTCAATCAGGAAATGGCCGAGCCCGAGGATGCCGTGAAGGCGGGCGACGAAGTCGCCTTCTTCCCGCCGGTGACCGGAGGCTGAGCATGTCCCTGACGACCATTCGCGTGAGCGAAGCCGACTTCAATCCCGGCGAAGAAATTGAAAGGCTTATTCAGGCTTCGCCCGATGCGGGCGGCGTGGCGAGCTTCGTTGGTGTTGTGAGAAACCGCAACGACGGCAGCGACGTGACGCATCTGACGCTCGAGCACTATCCGGCCATGACCGAGAAGGCGCTTTCGGGCATCGTGGAGCGTGCAAGGTCGCGCTGGGACGTGTGCGGCGTGACGGTCATTCATCGAGTTGGGGAGATGGCTGTTGGCGAGCACATCGTGCTTGTCGTCGTGACGAGCGCGCATCGCCGCGAAGCGTTCGAGGCCTGCGAATTCATCATGGACTGGCTCAAGACCGAGGCGCCCTTCTGGAAGAAGGAGAGAACGCTTGAAGGCGAGCGCTGGGTCGACGCACGAGAGAGCGACGAAGAGGCCAAGCGCCGCTGGGGCGAGGTCTAATGATGACGAAGGACGGGCCGCTTTGGCTCGTGATTCTGGCAGTGGGCACCGGCGCCGGACTGGGTGCCGTCTGCCGCTGGGCTCTGTCGTACTGGCTCAATCCGCTTGCCGGATGGATGCCGTGGGGAACGCTTGCGGCAAACGCTGCGGGCGGCCTTCTGATCGGCGCGGCGCTTGCATGGACGAGCGCCAATCCCGAACTTCCGCCTGCGGCCCGACTTTTCATCATTACCGGCTTTCTGGGCGGATTGACGACATTCTCAACTTTCTCCGCTGAGGCCTTCTCACTCATGTCGTCCGGCGCATTCATCCGTGCCGGAATTCACATGATCTCGCATTTGTGTCTGAGTCTCATGGGCACCTGGGCCGGCTGGACGGCCGTCCGAGCTCTTTGACAAAGTCAATGACGATCGCTTGAACGCCCCGCCGGCCATGTGCCGAGCGGGGTTTTTTGGTGGTGTGCCAGGCATGGGCACAATCTAACGGGTGGAAGTCCCGAGCGCAGGGGA
>JAXZEJ010000337.1:0-24015 GCA_037424205.1 bacterium
GAGCGGCATGCCCAGAATGCACAGAAAGCCGCCGAGCCAGAGGTTCTGCTCGAGTTCTTCGCCTACGGCCTTGTATTTGCGGGCGCCGTAGTGGTGCCCTGCGATGGGGGAGAGGCTCTGAAGAATGCCCGCAAGCCCCATGAGCACGGAGATTGTGGCGGCGATGGAAACGGCAATGGCGGCAAGGTGATCCTTGCCGATCTGGCCGGCCATAATGGTGTCGATCGTGCCGCTGCCGACAATGGCGATGTTGGCAACGAAGATGGGCCCGGCAAGGCGCATGAGTGCCGAAAACGATGTTTTGGGAGGCGTAAGTGTCGTCATTTTGGGCGGAACTTAGCGGTTTTGGATGACGGTGAAGGCTTCTTCGGTATGCGGACGGCTGAAGCTGTGGGGATGGTTGATGCCACGCGTGCGGTTGATTGCAAAGCGGCAGCGACCGGGTTCGGCACGGATGAGGACGTCCATGTCGGCATAGCGCTTGAAGAGACTCTGGAGGCCGTGATTCATGTTGATGCCCTGAACGCAGTCATCGGGCTGCATGCCCCTTTGCTGAAGGTCGAGAGCAACCGCCTTGACGACCGGCTCATATGAGCGGTTGATGTCGATTGCTGCATGGTAAAGACCGATGAGTGCAACGGAAAAGGCAGTGATGCCGACGGCGGAAAGCCAGGGGCCGCGCCAGGCAACGACCGGACGATGAGTAAGACGCCAGCCGACGAAGCCGAACCAGATGATTGAAACAATGCCTGCGAGCATAAAGCCTGAGTCGAAGGTTGGAGTGCTGCCAGGAGCAAGCATCTGCAGCGAGTTGGCCATCTTGGGGGCAAAACTGGTGAGCCAGGCAAACCAGTAGGCCCAGAGCACGAGCAGTCCGAGAGTAAAGATCGTGAGCGAGAACCAGTCGAGAACGTTTTCGTATCCGCGGCGAACCGTCACCAGGCCGAAGGCCGCAATGACGGCGAGCATCGGCAGAAAGGCGAGAAAGACCGTGTCGTAAGCCTGAAACGAGGAAAAGACGATGGCGGGAATGCCGGCCATCAGCGCGGCAGCAGGTAGAAGAATGTGGGTCTGACGGATCTGGCGGCGCCAGACGTAGAGACCCCAAAGGGCGAACGGCCAAATGGGACAGAGGTACCAGAGAGCGTTGCGTGCGAACCAGACGTAGGTTTCAGAACCGGCTAGCGCGAAATGGGAAAGCTGGATGGAAAGCCATTCGGAGAACCATGCCGAGGCCTGAGACGGATCGACTGCAAAGGCAAGCAGGGGCCAAGGCAGGAAGCCGGCAATGGCGCTGGCGATCGTGATGAGGAGACGCTTTGGACGATGGTGCGAGAAGCCCTTGAGACACTGGATGGTGACAAGCGCAAGAAGGAGCAGCCAGCATCCTGCAAAGAGCGTCGAGGAGACGACTGCGAGGCCGGCGGCAAGGCCGGCGATGAATGCACCGGGGACCGGGCGCCTGAGGCCGAGCGTGAGCCCGTAGAAGCTTAACGCTGCCATCGTGAGGAGCGTGGTGTCGGGAAGCGCTTCATGCTGACGCGTCAAAATGCCGAAGGTCGATACAAAGAGAAGGACGGCCGTGTCGGCCACGACTCGGCTGTAGTCGCGCGGGCTTGCTTCTCCGCCGAAGGCAAATGCGATGGGTTGCGCTTCGGGGCGACGGGCAAGACTATAGGTGCCATACCAGAGAGCGGCCGTCGTAAAGGCAAAGAGGAGACAGGCCGCAAAGCGCAGCGCCGAGATGTCGCCCATGAGGCCTGTGAGGCGGCTGACGGCGAGGATGGCGGCTGTGAGCCAGCCCGTAAGCGGGCCGGCTTCCGTGATTGGAGAATCGGCCATCATGGGCATCAGCCAGGCCGAGAGACCGCCGTCGAGCATCGACGAGGCGGTTCCGAGGCTTTGTGCGTCGCGAACGGTCCAGAGCCCGGTCGCCCAGAAGCTGCTGAAGGCGAAGATGGTCAGAAGCAGAAGCAGGCTCCAACGCGGGAGTTTGCGGGCGGCTTCCTGAGACATTTTGACGGGAGTGGATCGCTGGCTGAGCACGGAAGGCTCCTAGGATGTGGTTTCGGACATTGTCCGTTTTTTCTGAGCAAATGAAAAGGGCAGTCCGACGAATCGGAGACTGCCCTTTCGAGAAGCGACGTGCGGACTAGCCGTACGGGCCTGAACCGGCAAGATTACTTGGCGGCCTTGGCGGCTTCGGCAGCGGCGTTCATGGCCTGCTGCTTGGCGGCGAACTTGGCGCGGAACTTTTCAACGCGGCCGGCTTCGACGATGCGCGTCTGAGCGCCCGTGTAGAACGGGTGGCTGGCAGAGGACGTATCGAGCTTGTACATCGGGTAGGTCACGCCGTCGATTTCAACCGTTTCACGCGTCTGAGCGGCGGAACGGATGATGAACGTCTGGTTGATGGAGAGGTCGACGAAAGCAACTTCGCGATATTCGGGGTGAATGCCTTTCTTCATTTTTAAGGTAATTCCTAGTTTTTGTTGTCGGTCGCCCTGACGGCCTTGCGAATCTGCCCGAATGCGTCGGGTCTTACGACAGGCATGCCAGTCCACGTGCCAACTGGGAAAGGACGAGATTATGTCACGTCCTGAATGCATGTGCAAGCGGCACGGCGGGGTTTTGAGGCTGCGCCGGCGGGTGACGCACATTCGTCGTGTTAAGAGTCATGCAAAGTTGGACTGTTACAATAATTAAATTGGCCGGAATGGCGCTTGTCGTCTTTCGGTTTTCCTTTTCTTAGAAACGTCCGTTTCAGCACGGACGCCAGATCGTCATATTCAGCATCATGTCTAAATTCGAACGTTGCGTCATCGCCACTCGCGAAAGCCCCCTTGCCATGTGGCAGGCCCTTCACATTCAGTCTGTGCTTCGTGAACGTTACCCGTCCGCGAGCGTCGAACTTCTCGGCATGACCACGCGAGGCGACCAGATTCTCGACCGCACTCTTTCCAAGGTGGGCGGCAAGGGTCTCTTCGTAAAGGAGCTTGAAGTCGCCATGGAGTCGGGCGAGGCCGACCTTGCCGTTCATTCTCTCAAGGACGTTCCGATGGAGCTCCCCGAAGGCTTTGATCTCGTCGCAGTCAGCGAACGCGAGGATCCGCGAGACGCCTTCGTTTCTCCGAAGTACGCAAGTCTCGACGACATGCCGGCCGGCGCCCGCGTCGGCACCGCCAGCCTTCGCCGCGAGCTTATGCTTCGAATGAACTATCCGCATCTCGAAGTGCTTCCCGTGCGCGGCAATGTCGGCACGCGTCTTCGCAAGCTTGACAACGGCGAGTACGATGCCCTGGTGATGGCTTCCGCTGGTCTCAAGCGACTCGAGCTTCATGATCGCATCCGTTCGATTATCCCGGCTGAAGTGAGCCTGCCGTCTCCGGGTCAGGGGGCGCTCGGCATCGAGATCCGATCCGACAATGCCGTCATGCATGATGCTCTTGCCTTTATCAACGATCCTCATACCCGCGCCTGCTGCACGGCCGAACGCGCTGTTTCCCGCGCACTCGGCGGCTCCTGCCAGGTTCCGCTTGCCGCCTACGGCATTGTTGAGGGAGAAGAGCTTTATCTGCGTGCGCTCGTGGGCAACCACAAGACCGGCGAAGCCATCCGCAGCGGAGCCCGCGGACCGTGGACGGAGCCTGAGGCGCTTGCTGCGCGCGTAGTTGAAGATCTGCGTCGACAAGGTGCAGACGCTATACTGAAGGCTGTTCTCGGTTAATTTAGATCAAGAGGAATTTATGGCTTTACAAAGGCCTGTCATTCTGATGCGCCCCGGCGAAGCAAACAATCGCCTTGCCGGCGTTCTCCAAAAGGAGGGTATTGAATCCTGGCGCTGGCCGGCGTTCAAGATTGAGCTGCCCGGGAAGGAGGACTGCGAGCTTGTTCAGGCCCGTCTGGACAACCTCGACGATGTCGAAATGGTCGTGCTTCCAAGTCCGGCATCGGTAGCGGCTGCCGCTCACTGGGTGAAGTCCTGGCCGGAGCATGTCACGCTTGCCACGGTGGGCGAGGGCACGGCAAAGGTGATTCGTGCTGCCTGGGGTGATGATGTGAAGCTCATATACCCCGAGGGAGATGCTGAAAATTCCGGCAGCGAGGCGCTTTGGGATATTCTCAAGCATCGCGGCGCCCCTTCTCGAGTGCTGTTTCTGCGCGGCCAGACCGGGCGCGAATGGCTGCCGGAGCAGTTTAGGAGCATCGGCTCGGACGTTGTTACCATGTGCACCTACGTCCGTGTGCCGCTTGAGCTTACGCCTGAGCAGCGAAGCGACATCCTCATGGCCGCCCATGGCCCGTCTCCCATTGTCTACATTACGAGCACGGATGCGGTGGCGGCGCTCTTTCATGCGATCCGCCCTGTTTCGGAAGTTCGAGACTGGGTTACGAACGGCATCGCCGTCACGCTTCATCCGCGCATCGTCCGCAGGCTTCAGGAAGCCGGCTTCCGCCATATCGAGGTGACAACCACCGACGATCAGGCCGTGGCTTCGCACATTCGCGCCAACCTGCCCTGAAGAGCCGGGGGAGCCGACAGTGCAGCTGCTCGGCAGGATTGAAAAAACAAAAAAGGCACTGCCGACGGCAGTGCCTTTTTTGCATGTCCCGGCGGGACTTACTTCTTCATGAGTTCGAAGAACTCGGTGTTGGTCTTCGTTGCCTTCATCTTGTCGAGCAGGAATTCCATTGCCTCGAGTTCGTCCATGTCGTAGAGGAACTTGCGGAGGATCCAGACCTTCTGCAGGACATCCGGCTTGAGAAGAAGTTCTTCGCGGCGGGTACCCGAGCGGTTGAGGTTGATGGCGGGGTAAACGCGCTTTTCAGCCATGCGGCGTTCGAGATGGATTTCGTTGTTGCCCGTGCCCTTGAATTCTTCGTAGATCACGTCGTCCATGCGGGAGCCCGTATCGACGAGCGCCGTGCCGATGATTGTGAGCGAGCCGCCTTCCTCAAGGTTGCGGGCGGCGCCGAAGATGCGCTTCGGACGCTGAAGGGCGTTTGCATCCACGCCGCCGGTGAGCACCTTGCCAGAGGACGGAATCACGGTGTTGTAGGCGCGGGCGAGACGCGTGATGGAGTCGAGAAGAATAACGACGTCGCGCTTGCTTTCGGCAAGGCGCTTGGCCTTTTCGATCACCATTTCGGCCACCTGGACGTGGCGTGCGGCGGGTTCGTCGAAGGTGGAGGCGACAACTTCGGCCTTGACGGAGCGCTGCATTTCGGTCACTTCTTCAGGACGTTCGTCGATCAGAAGCACGAAGAGCGTGACGTCGGGGTGGTTGGCGATGATCGCATGGGCGATGTGCTGCATCAGGACCGTCTTGCCTGACTTCGGGGGAGCGACGATCAGGGCGCGCTGTCCCTTGCCGATCGGGGCGATCATGTCGATGATTCGGCCTGTGAGGTTCTCATCGCCGCGCATGTCGCGTTCAAGAACGAGGTGCTCGTTCGGGAAGAGCGGAGTCAGGTTCTCGAAGAGCATGCGATGCTTGATGTTCTCGGGCGGCAGGCCGTTGACCGTGTCGACGCGCACGAGGGCAAAGTAGCGTTCGCCGTCCTTGGGGGTGCGAACCTCGCCTTCGATCGAGTCGCCGGTGTGGAGGTTGAAGCGGCGGATCTGGGATGGCGAGATGTAGATGTCATCCGTACTCGCAAGATAGGAGGTGTCGGGGCTGCGAAGGAAGCCGAAGCCGTCGGGAAGCACTTCGAGCGTGCCGTCGCCGAAGATCTGTTCGCCCGTTTTGGCCTTCTTCTTGAGAATGGCGAACATGAGCTCCTGCTTGCGCATGCGCTGGGCGTTGTCGATTTCAAGCGCGTAGGCGATGTCGAGCAGCTGCGAGATGTGAAGGGACTTGAGGTCGGAAAGATGCATAGCGGGTTTGGCGGTCCGAGAAGACGGTCCGTCGGAGGGGCTTGTTGAGAAAAGGTGAGGAACCGCACCGTTGGTGCGGCTCCGTCATCCGCGGTTGCGGATTAGAGATGGGATTCGATGAAGGCGTTGAGCGTTTCCTGATCGCAAAGGCCGGTGCGTTCGCCAACGTGTTCGCCGTTCTTGAAGGCGATCACGGTCGGAATGCCGCGAACGTTGTATTCGGCGGCAAAGCGGCTGGATTCGTCGCAGTTGTACTTCGCGATCACAACACGGCCGTCAAACGTTTCGGCAGCCTGTTCAAGGCGCGGGGCGAGCATGCGGCAGGGGCCGCACCAAGGGGCCCAGAAGTCTACGAGAACGGTGACGTTGGGCTGAGAAACAACTTCTTCAAAGTTTGCGTCGGTGACGTGAATGATTTCGCTCATGATGACTCCGGTGTATGAGAAACTGCCCCGGCATGTCGCACGCTTGTCCGGTCTTGAGCCGCACGGTGCAAAGACAGAAATGCCTCTGGGCTGAGTGAAAGACGATGTGTTTGGGAAAGCGGCACTTGAAGGATTTTGAATGAATCCGTGCCAAGGATGAGGGCGGCGGACGCCAATCCGCGCCGGAAAGTGCATCTATAGTAGCACCAAGATGACGTGCTTGCAGGGGTTCTCGACTGCGTTAAAAAGGATATTTTGCAAAAATCTTCGTATTTCTGTACACTGTCATGCTTGGCGGGTCCCCTCGCATGCTGTCCCCAGGAACCTGGTCAGGTCGGGAACGAAGCAGCCATACTGGTCAGCAGCAGTGCCGAGGACAAGGCTCGCCATTTTCATTTCTTCTCCGCTTTCGTTGCGGCGGAAGGCGTGTGGGCGTGGTTCATGAGAGAATCGCGCCTTTTTTGTTATTCCCCTTTCGCCTTCCTCTAGAATGTTTCGACATGTGCCTGACCCATCCGGCGGGCCGGGAACATTTTTCTATTGCCGGAATTGCCTGACGTTATGAGTTTGGAAATTCGCCCCGTCCGAAAAGAGGATGTCGAGGTCGTCTGCGACCTCATTCACGAGCTCGCGCGTTACGAGCGTCTCGAATCTCAATGCAAGGCCAAGCCCGAATATCTCTATGAAGAGCTCTTCGGGCCGCGCGCCGTGATCGACTGCGTGCTTGCATGGGAAAAAAATGAAGAGACGGGCGTCGAGCGCCCCGTGGGATTCGCACTCTATTTCTTCAATTTTTCCACGTTCCTGACACGCCGCGGGCTGTATCTCGAAGACCTCTTCGTCGTTGAAGACGCTCGTCGCAAGGGATACGGTCGAGCGCTGATCCGCCACCTCGCGCAGAAGGCGCTTGAAGAAGGATGCGGGCGCTTTGACTGGAGCGTGCTCGACTGGAATCAGCCTGCCATCGACTTCTATGAAGGCTTGGGCGCCGAGGTGATGCCCGATTGGCGCATCTGCAGGCTTTCGGGCGATGCGCTCCTCAGGGCGGCCGGACGTTGAGCCGCTAGAATATAGGTTCTTGCACAATCACTCAGAACTAAGGAAACAGGATGAGCAGTTATCAGGTGCTCGCTCGAAAGTGGCGGCCTCATGACTTCGAGACGATCGTCGGCCAGGAGCACGTCGTGACCGCGCTCACGCGCGCTCTGACGGAAAAGCGTCTTCACCACGCCTATCTCTTTACGGGAACCCGAGGCGTGGGCAAGACGACGATCTCCCGCATCTTCGCCAAGGCGCTTAACTGTCAGGGCGTGGACGGCAAGGGGGATATAACGGCTCATCCCTGTGGAGTCTGCCCTGCCTGCCGCGCGATTGACGAAGGCCGCTTCCCCGACTACATCGAAATGGACGCGGCGAGCAATCGTTCGGTCGAAGACATGACCGCGCTTCTCGAGCGTGCGATGTACGCGCCGACTCAGGGGCGCTTCAAGGTCTACATGATCGACGAAGTTCACATGCTGAGCTCGACGGCTTTCAATGCAATGTTGAAGACGCTTGAAGAACCGCCCGAATACGTGAAGTTCATCCTTGCCACGACGGATCCGCAGAAGGTGCCCATCACGGTGCTTTCCCGCTGTCTGCAGTTCAACCTGCGCAACATGACGCCTCAGGACGTTGTGGGGCACATGAGCCGAATTCTTACGGAAGAAAAGATCCCCTTCGAGGAAGGGGCGCTTCGCGTCCTAGCTCAGGGAGCCCGCGGCTCCATGCGCGATGGGCTCTCGCTTCTTGACCAGGCCATTGCCTACTGCGGCGACGGTGTGACTCAGGACGGCGTTCGACGCATGCTCGGCATGAGCGGCGGCGAAACGCTCACCCGGATTCTTCATGCGCTCGCCGACGGAGACGGTGCCGGCATGCTTGCCGTTGCCGACGGCATGCAGACGCAGGGGCTTTCCTTTGCTCAGGCGCTTCGCGATCTGGCGGGACTTCTGCATCGTATTGCACTCGTTCAGCGCGTGCCTGCCGCCGTGAGCGAGGACGATCCGGACTGTGCCTCTATTCGAGAGTTTGCCGACGCATTCACACCCGAGGAGATCCAGCTTTACTATCAGATCGCGCTTCACGGCCGAAATGACCTGAATCTCGCGCCTGATGAATACGCAGGTTTTACGATGGCTCTCCTTCGAATGCTGGCTTTCAAGCCGGCAGGTGCTCGCGCCGTCACGCGCGTTCCGGCCAGGGATGCAGGCAGGAAGCCTGAATCCGTTCCGACACCGCCGGTTCAGGCTTCGACTGCGCCTTCGCCTTCTGCGGGCATGCAGACGGTTGGGCGCAGTTCCGGCATGCCGCCTCTGCCTCGTCCGTCGGCCCCGCCTCCCGGGCTGTCCGTCCCGTCTGCCGAGTCCATCAGCGACGATACCCCTCCTTGGGGAGAACCCTCCGCCAGTTGAGTACGCTCCGGAGATTCCCCAGGGCGGTCCGGATCCGGACTACGGTGAATCTTCTCTCGACTGGCGGTCGATCATTGCAGGAGCAAAGCTGACGGGGCCGCTTAGAAACCTCGCCGCATCGGCGCAGGTTCTCAAGCTCACCCGAAGCCATGTCAAGCTGCGCCTTCGAGTCGCGGCATTCGCGACCGAAACCGGGCGCGAGCTTCTTTCGCACGCACTTTCCGCCTATTTCGGCAGCCATTGCATGGTGGAGTTCGAAGTGGGCGACGTTCAGGGCGGCACCGTTGCCGATCAGGAGGAGCACGAGCGCGAGGAGGCCCGGCGCGCACTCATTGAAGGGTTCCGAAACGATCCCTTCGTGAAGCAGGTTCAGGCTCTGTTTCATGGTACGATTGACGACGCCTCCGTCAAGGCGAATGAAGATTGACGGGTAACTGATTTATTGAATAAAGGAACACAATATGCGTGGATTCGGCGGTGGCATGGGCAACATGGGCGGCCTCATGGCTCAGGCTCAGAAGATGCAGGCCAAGCTTGCCAAGGTGCAGGAAGAAATCGCTACAATGGAAATCGACGGTGAAGCCGGCAACGGCGCCGTCAAGGTCCGAATCAACGGCAAGCACCAGTGCGTGCGCATTTCCATCGATCCGTCGGCCGTGAGCCCGGACGATGTCGAAATGCTCGAAGATCTGGTGCAGCTCGCCTTCAACAACGCCCAGAACCGTCTTGCGGAAGTTTCCGAAGAACGCATGCGCAAGGAAGTTCCGCTTCCTCCGGGCATGAAGCTGCCGTTCTGATTTTCTAAGCGATCAGACAACCGACATTCAATCAGCCGTCGATGCCGCAAGGGTCGGCGGCTGTTGTCTTTCTAGAGGAGTGCCGTGAGATGCTGCGTGTACCTCAGTCCTATATTGATTCTCTTCTGGAGAGCGACTGGGCTCTCCATGACGTCACGACCGAAGGCATGGGCCTTCAGGGCGAATGTCTTGTCACTGCCTGGCCAAAGCAGACCGGCATTGTTGCCGGTGTCGACATCGCCGAGCGCATATTCCAGACCGTGGGCCTCAAAACCGAGAAGCTTCATGCGGATGGCGCCAACGTGCTCATGAACACGCCTGTTTTGCGTGCTCAGGGGACGCCCGAGCAGCTGCATGCGTCCTACAAGATTGCTCAGTGCGTCATGGAGTACGCCACGGGCATTGCACGGCGCACGCATCATATGGTGAGCATTGCCAAAAGCCGCAGCGACCGAATTCAGGTGGCGGGAACCCGCAAGCACTTCCCGGGCGGCAAGATTATCTCGATCGTCGGCCTGCGTGCGGGCGGCGGCATCATTCACCGTGCCGGTCTCTCCGACTCGATTCTTGTCTTTGACCAGCACCGGGTGCTTTCGGACGATCCTGTTCAGGCTGTCCGAAGACTCATGATGATGGAGCCCGAACGCAAGGTTTGCGTCGAGGTCGATACGCCTGAGGACGGTATGTTCTGGGCCGATCAGGGCGTGCATGTCATCCAATGCGAACGCTTTTCTCCGGAAGTCCTCGCTGCCTTCGTGCGCAAATTGAAGGCTGTTCACCCGGCCGTCATCATCAATGCGGCCGGCGGTGTCAATGGTGAAAATGTAGCGGAGTATGCGGATGCCGGCTGCGATGTTCTCGTGACGAGCTGGCCCTATTTCGGCAAGCCTGCCGACATCAAAATGCAATTTTCGCCTGCGGCATAAAAGCTATGAGCATTCGACTTTCACCTGCGGTTCAGAAACTCGTCGAGGCTCTTGGAAAGCTGCCGGGCTTCGGACCTCGGTCCGCCCAACGCGCGGCCTTCCATCTTTTGCAGAATCGTGACAACTCGCTCGACGAACTCTCTCTGGCGCTTGAACGGGTGCGGCACGGTGTCAGCCGATGCCGTCTCTGCAATACCTTCACCGAAGGAGACATCTGCCCGGTGTGTCTGGATGAAGAGCGAGACAGCGGACTCTTGTGCGTCGTGGAAAGCACGGCCGATCAGATGGCGCTTGATGCCTCTCTTTCCTGGCCGGGATATTACTTCGTTCTTTCGGGACGCTTGAGTCCGGTGAACGGCATAGGTCCCGCCGAAATCGGAATGCCGCTGCTTTTGAAGCGTGTCGGCGCCGGCGTGGAGGAAGGCGTGCTTCGCGAAGTCGTTATCGCAATGAGTTATACGCCCGAAGGCGATGCAACCGCCTACTATCTTATCGACGCATTCAAAAAGCGCTGGCCGCAGCTTCGCGTCACGCGGCTTGCGAGAGGTCTGCCGGCGGGCATTGAAATCGAGTACACGGATTTAAGCACCATCGCCAATGCGGTGTACGCCCGACGAGACGCTTGAAATTTCGAAAGAATTCGAGGTCCGTCCTGTGGCGGCAAAATGGAGTGCATTTGTCGCCAATTTCTTCTGTTGTTGAACAGTTTTAGAACGAAAAGAAAATACTTTCGGATCGTCAGATTTCGGACAACGCGGCTAGGGTTTTCTGCTCAGACGACTGTCATAAAAAGGGAACTTTCCGCCCATAGAATGACAGAACTCAGAAACCCGTTTGTCGCTATCGGCTCAGCTAGACAATAGGGGAAGAATAAAAAAGAGCCTCGAGACAATCAGATGCACTCTCTCTTCCAAGATCCGCGTCCGGAAGCCGCACTCATTCTTGCGGACGGCACGGTGCTCCTCGGCCGCAGCTTCGGTGCAGACGTCAGCAGCGTCGCCGAAGTCGTGTTCAATACGGCGATGACCGGATATCAGGAGGTTCTGACGGATCCTTCCTATACCGGCCAGATCGTCACGCTCACCGGTTCTCATGTGGGCAATGTAGGCGTTAACGACCAGGACTGCGAGGGCGGCTCCGCCGTTCACGCGGCAGGCCTTGTTGTTCGCGACATTCCTGCCGTTTATTCCAATTTCCGAGGTCAAAAGTCTCTGCCGGAGTATCTTGCAGAGCAGGGCGTCCCCGCCATTGCGGGCGTCGATACTCGCCGTCTGGTGCGCATATTGCGCACCAAGGGCGCACAGGCCGGGGTCATTGTCACGGCCCAGTCCGGAAAGCTTTCCGATGACGAGATCGCTGAGGGCCGAAAGGCTGCCGCCGCCTGGAAGGGCATGGCCGGACAGGATCTTGCCAAGGTCGTTACCTGCAAGGTTCCGCATGAATGGAGCGAGGGCGCCTTCAGCATGAAGGCTGCCGACGGAAAGCCCGGCTTCGTGACGCCTGCTTCTCTTCCCTATCACGTTGTCGCCTACGACTTCGGTGTTAAGACCAATATTCTCCGCATGCTCGTCGAACGAGGCATGCGCGTGACCGTGGTGCCCGCACAGACTCCGGTCGAAGAAGTGCTGGCCATGAATCCGGACGGCGTATTTCTGTCGAACGGCCCCGGCGACCCGGCGCCCTGTACGTATGCCATCAAGGCCGCACAAACGTTCATCGCCAAAAAGATCCCGTTATTCGGCATCTGCCTGGGTCACCAGATTATGGGGCTTGCCGTTGGAGCCAAGACGCTCAAGATGAAGTTCGGTCATCACGGCGCAAATCACCCTGCGGTGGATTTGCGAACGCGACACGTGTACATTACAAGCCAGAATCATGGTTTTGCCGTGGATGCCAAGACGCTTCCCGCCAACGCCGTGCCGACACACGAATCGCTCTTCGACGGTTCGCTGCAGGGCTTCGAACTTACTGATGCGCCGGCCTTCTGCTTTCAGGGACATCCTGAGGCAAGCCCCGGGCCTCATGACATCGCCCCGCTTTTTGACCACTTCCGTGAACTGATCGAGAAGCATCGCGCAGCCTGACCGTCCCATGAGCTCCGCAAAGACTCAAAGAGGACCAACATGGAAAAAGCAAATGTTCTGGCTGCGCTGAATGACGCGCGAAATGCGCTTGACGCTCTGATCGCCAATGACAAGACGATCAATGCCGTCGTGGCGGCAGCCAATCTCATGGCGGACGCCGTCGAAGGCGACGGCAAGGTGATGAGCTGCGGCAACGGCGGCAGCCTTTGCGACGCCATGCACTTCGCCGAGGAGATGACGGGCCGCTATCGCAGCAACCGCCGTCCTTATGCCGCGCTTGCAATTTCCGATGTTTCTCACATGGCCTGCGTCGGCAACGACTATGGCTACGAGGAAGTCTTTGCACGCTATGTCGAGGCGCACGGCCGAAAGGGAGACGTGCTTCTTGCCATTACCACGTCCGGTACGAGCCGCAATGTCGTCAAGGCAGCCGAGGCCGCCCGCAGGAAGGGCGTCAAGGTCGTGGCGCTGACGGGCAAGGACAACACGCCCATCACGGAACTCGCCGACGTGGCGATCGTGACCCCGGCTGGACGTTGGGCCGACCGCGTGCAGGAGCTTCACATCAAGTGCATCCACATCCTTATCGAGCTGATTGAAAGAAGGCTCGATGGGCAAAACTACGAGTAAAACATGCCAAAGCGTACTGATATCAAGTCCGTTCTCATCATCGGCGCCGGCCCGATCATCATTGGTCAGGCCTGCGAATTCGACTATTCCGGTGCCCAGGCCTGCAAGGCCCTTCGTGAAGAAGGCTATCGCGTCATTCTGGTTAACTCCAATCCGGCTACGATCATGACCGATCCGCAAACTGCGGATGTCACCTATATCGAACCGATCACCTGGGAGGTCGTCGAGCGAATCATTGCCAAGGAACGCCCCGATGCGATTCTGCCGACGATGGGTGGTCAGACGGCCCTCAACTGCGCGATGGATCTTGCGCGCCACGGCGTGCTCGACAAGTACGACATCGAGCTCATCGGCGCAAAGCCCGACGCCATCGACAAGGCCGAGGACCGCGAGCGCTTCAAGGAGGCCATGGACCGAATCGGACTTGAATCAGCACGCTCGGGCGTTGCCTATTCGCTTCGCGAAGCCAAGGAGCTCCAGGCAAAGTTCGGCTTCCCGACCGTCATTCGTCCGTCCTTTACGCTCGGCGGCTCCGGCGGCGGCATCGCCCATGACATGGACAGCTTCGTCGAGATCTGCGAGCGCGGTCTCGAGCTCTCTCCGACGCACGAGCTTCTCATCGAAGAATCGCTTCTCGGCTGGAAGGAATATGAAATGGAAGTCGTCCGCGATACGGCGGACAACTGCATCATCGTTTGCTCTATTGAGAATTTCGACCCGATGGGCGTGCATACAGGCGATTCCATCACGGTCGCGCCCGCTCAGACGCTGACCGACCGCGAATACCAGCGCATGCGCGATGCTTCGATCGCCATTCTTCGCGAGATTGGCGTTGATACGGGCGGCTCCAACGTCCAGTTTGCCGTGAACCCGGAAACGGGCCGCATGATCGTCATCGAGATGAATCCCCGCGTCTCGCGTTCTTCAGCGCTAGCCTCAAAGGCCACGGGCTTTCCGATTGCCCGCATTGCCGCCAAGCTGGCGGTGGGCTACACGCTTGACGAGCTTCGCAACGAAATTACCGGCGGACTTACCCCCGCATCCTTCGAGCCGACGATCGACTATGTCGTCACGAAGGTGCCGCGCTTTGCATTTGAAAAGTTCCCGGCTGCCAACGACCGCCTGACCACGCAGATGAAGTCCGTGGGCGAAGTGATGGCTATTGGCCGCACTTTCCAGGAATCCCTGCAGAAGGCTCTGCGCGGTCTGGAAACCGGACACAACGGTCTCAATGAAACCGGCGCCGAAGGCGAAAGGCTTCGTTATGAAATTGCCGTTCCCGGTCCGGAACGCATCTTTTATCTTGCCGACGGCATGCGCGCCGGCATGACGGACAAAGAGCTTCACGAGCTCTCCTCCATCGATCCTTGGTTCCTGCATCAGGTTCGTGAAATCGTTGAGACCGAAGACAAGCTTCGCGGCAATTCGCTTTCCGCTCTCACGAAGAGCGACATGCTTTTCCTCAAGCGCAAGGGTTTCTCCGACGGTCGTCTGGCTCAGCTCACGGGGGCAAAGGAGGCAGAGGTGCGCTCGGCCCGCCTTGCCATGGGCGTTCGACCGGTCTACAAGCGAGTCGATACCTGCGCGGCGGAATTCTCGACCAATACGGCATATCTCTATTCCACTTATGAGGAGGAGTGCGAGGCCGAGCCGACGAATCGCAGGAAGATCATGGTGCTCGGCGGCGGCCCGAACCGCATCGGCCAGGGCATCGAGTTCGACTACTGCTGCGTCCATGCCTCCAAGGCGCTTCGAGCCGACGGCTGGGAGACGATCATGGTCAACTGCAATCCGGAAACGGTGTCGACCGACTTTGATACGTCCGATCGCCTTTATTTTGAGCCCGTGACGCTCGAGGATGTGCTCGCCGTCTGCGAGGTTGAAAAGCCCGCCGGCGTCATCGTTCAGTACGGCGGCCAGACGCCTCTCAAGCTTTGCCGCGCTCTCGAGGCTGCCGGCGTGCCCATCATCGGCACGACGCCCGACGCCATTGACTGTGCGGAGGATCGCGAGCGCTTCCAGCATCTGCTTCGCAAGCTCAATCTTCGTCAGCCGCCGAACCGCACGGCCCGCACCGAAGAGGATGCTCTCAGGCTTGCTGATGAAATCGGTTATCCGCTTGTTGTGCGTCCGTCCTACGTGCTTGGCGGCCGCGCCATGGACATCGTGCATACGCCCGAAGCTCTGAAGCGCTACATGAAGGAGGCCGTGTCGGTATCCAACGAAAGCCCCGTGCTTCTTGACCGCTTCCTTGACGACGCTGTTGAAATGGACGTTGATGCCGTTGCCGATGGCCATGAGGTCCAGGTAGCCGGCATCATGGAGCATATCGAGCAGGCAGGCGTCCATTCGGGCGACTCCGCTTGTTCTCTTCCGCCCTACAGCCTACCGGCATCCGTGGTTGAGGAGGTCAAGCGTCAGACGAAGCTCATGGCCGAGGCGCTCAATGTGGTGGGCCTTATGAACGTTCAATTCGCGGTTCAGCATGCGCATTCCGAAGAGCCCGTCATCTACGTTCTCGAGGTGAATCCTCGTGCTTCGCGAACGGTGCCCTTTGTTTCCAAGGCTACGGGCAATCCGGTTGCCGCCGTTGCCGCCCGCGTCATGGCCGGCCGGACGCTTGCCGAGCAGGGTGTGAAGCTTGAGGTGAGTCCGCGCTATGTGAGCGTCAAGGAGGCGGTGTTCCCGTTTGCCAAATTCCTCGGCGTCGATCCGGTTCTCGGACCGGAAATGCGCTCGACGGGCGAGGTGATGGGAGTGGGCCGGGACTTCGGCGAGGCGTTGTTCAAGAGCCAGCTTGCCGCAGGCTCCAAGCTGCCTGATCGCGGCATGGTGTTCATCTCCGTTCGCGAATGCGACAAGCCCAAGGCCGTTGTTTGCGCTCATCAGCTCCATCAGGCCGGCTTCCCGCTTGTGGCGACGATGGGCACTGCGCGAGTCATTCAGCAGGCTGGTATCCCGTGCCGCACGGTCGGACGCGTTGGCGATGCCGCCGGCGACGTTATCGGCATGATGGAGTCGGGCGACATTACGCTGGTCATCATGTCGGTGGCCGAGCATGAGGGAGAACTCAACGACGCTCGAGCCATCCGCAAATGCGCGCTGGCCAAGCAGATCACGTACTACACGACGATGGCCGGCGGCTTTGCGGCTTCCGAAGGCATCAGGCACATGCGCTCCGTGCAGGTATACGATCTTCAGAACCTCCACGCAGGCACGCTGCCCTGACGGATTTGGTAAACTAACGCCACACAGACCGGGCTGCCGATGTGCGGCCCGATCGTCCGGATTTTCTAGAACGTCCGGCGAGCATCGTCTCGCCGGACGTTTCAATTCATTCAGAGTTTCTCTTTTCGAGAATTAACAACATGATCTCGACCCGAATTCCCATTACGACCCGAGGCGCTGAAAAGCTGAAGGCCGAACTTGACTACCTCAAGAAAGTTGCCCGCCCGAACGTGGTGGCCGCCATTGCCGAAGCCCGTGAAAAGGGCGACCTTTCCGAAAACGCCGAGTATGATGCCGCTCGTGAAGAACAGGGGCACATTGAAGGCCGTATCGCCGAGCTCGAAGGCAAGATTCCCGCTCTTCAGATCATCGATCCGAAGACTGTTGATGCCGGCGAACGCATCGTTTTCGGCGCGACGGTCGGTCTCTATGACGAAGAGGATGACGTGAGCGTGACGTACCAGATCGTCGGCGACGACGAAGCCGACATCAAGGAAAACCGCATTTCGGTTTCCTCTCCGATTGCCCGAGCGCTGATCGGCAAGTTCGAGGGCGACAGCGTCCAGTTCATGGCGCCCAAGGGACTCGTCTCCTACGAAATCGAATCCGTCGAATACATCTGATTCGGATTCTTCGAAGCCCTGAATAAAAAAGAGCGCAGCCGTATGACTGCGCTCTTTTGTTCCGTGCCTGGCGCCGGGAGGTTTTCGCTTAGGAGCGGGAGCCTGCGCCCTTCTTCGTCACGCGGTTCTTCTTGGAACGGGAGCGGACGGGAATCGGAGCGGCGGCCTTCTTTTTCTTTTCGCCGGGCTTCTTGGAGGCAACCTTCTTGGCCGGCTTGGCGGCGGCCTTGAGCGGAACGCGCTTGACGGGGGCCGAATCGGCTTCCTTCTTGCCGGCGATCGAGGCGGTCTTCATGGCGAGAATGGCGACGCGGGCGGCTTCGTCCGGATCAAGGCGTTCGCTTTCATCGGCAGGACGCCAGAAGATGAGAAGCTTGCCGATCATCTGAACGCGTGCGGCGCCGAGCTTTTCGGCGATCTCAGCGTAGATGGACTGAAGTTCTTCGCGATCGTCGGACGGAACGCGAACCTTGATGAGTTCGTGGTCATTGAGAGCACGGTCGATTTCGTGCAGAACGGCATCGGTGAGGCCGTTGGCGCCGAGAAGAACGACAGGGTCAAGATGGTGGGCCTGGGAACGAAGGGCCAGACGCGCATCGCGCGCGAGAATGATTTCTTTCATAATAAACAGTTGTGCCCCCGCGTCGCTTCAATGGGAAGCGTTCGCTGCGGGGTGCGGATAAACAAAGTTGGCTGGAAAAAAATGCCTGTAGCAACTAAAAAATTGCGCTCCAACCGCGCCTGGATCGAACGTCATATCAATGATCCGTTCGTGAAGCGTTCCAAGGCCGAAGGATATCGTGCCCGCTCGGTCTACAAACTGACCGAACTTGATGATCGTGAACATCTGCTTCGCCGCGGCATGACCGTGGTTGAACTCGGCGCAGCGCCGGGAAGCTGGACGCAGATCGTCCGCGAGCGTTTGTCGGACAAGGACGGCCGTGTCCAGGGCCGCATCATAGCCATGGACATCCTGCCGATGGATCCGATCGACGGCGTGACATTCCTGCAGGGAGATTTTCGCGAGCAGGAAATCGCGGACAAATTAGCAGAAATTCTCGACGGCGACAAGGTCGACGTCGTTTTAAGTGACATGGCTCCGAATCTTTCGGGCATTGCCGCCGCCGACGCCGCCCGCTCGCTCCTGCTCAACGAGCTTGCCCACGAGTTCTGTCTTGAGCATCTCAAGCCCAACGGTGTCTTTGTGACGAAGTCGTTCCAGGGCTCGGGATTCTCGCAGTTCGTCGAAGCGCTCAAGAAGACCTTCAAGAAGGTTTATTCTCGCAAGCCTGCCGCCTCCCGCGACACGTCGGCCGAGGTCTATCTCGTCGCCCGCGAGCTCAAGCCCGGCAAGTAATGTGCGCGTCCGAAATAATCGGTCACGATTTTTCCTTTCTGCGCACAATGAGGTGCAGGCAAAAGAGTTTTGACTGCGACATTCGCGCAGATTGAGCGGCTAAAATATACCAATCACGCCTTTGCCGATGCCGTAAGGCTTTCGAGGCGAGGGACTTCAAACACGACTACGGAAGATGACGGCGCCGGACCCGGGTTCGGCCTGCCGTCAGGAGACAAACTTTGGATAACAAAATCTTCAGCCGCATCGCCGTCTGGGCGCTGGTCGGGCTGGTGCTCTTCACGGTGTTCCGCCAGTATGAAGACGCCTATGCTCCGCCGCGCGACACGATCAGCTACACGCAGTTCATGGAGGACGCAAAGGCAGGCAAGGTCCGCCGCGTGGACATCCAGGGCCGCACGCTCATCGTCACGCCTCAGTCCGGCGAGGAATTCAAGCTCACGAATCCGGGCGACATCTGGATGGTGGACGAACTCAGGAAGAGCAACGTTCAGATTTACGGCAAGGCCGAAGAAGAGCCTTCGCTTCTGACGACGATCTTCATCTCCTGGTTCCCGATGATTCTTCTCATCGGCGTGTGGATCTTCTTCATGCGCCGCATGCAGGGCGGCTCGGGCGGCGGCGGAGCATTCAGCTTCGGCAAGTCCAAGGCCCGCAAGCTTGATGAGGAGAACAACAAGGTGCGCTTCCGCGACGTCGCCGGCTGCGACGAAGCCAAGGAAGACGTGCAGGAAATCGTTGACTTCCTGCGCGAGCCCAAGCGTTTCCAGCGTCTCGGCGGCCGCATTCCGCGCGGCCTGCTCCTTGTCGGACCTCCGGGCACCGGCAAGACGCTGCTCGCCAAGGCAATTGCCGGCGAAGCCGGGGTGCCGTTCTTCACGATTTCCGGTTCGGACTTTGTTGAAATGTTTGTCGGCGTGGGCGCGGCTCGCGTGCGCGACATGTTTGAAACGGCCAAGAAGAACGAGCCCTGCATCATCTTCATCGACGAAATCGACGCGGTCGGCCGCCAGCGCGGCGCCGGCCTCGGCGGCGGCAATGACGAACGCGAGCAGACGCTCAATCAGATGCTTGTCGAGATGGACGGCTTTGACTCCGGCGCTAATGTGATCGTTATTGCCGCGACGAACCGTCCTGACGTTCTTGACCCGGCGCTTCTTCGTCCGGGCCGCTTCGACCGCCAGGTCGTTGTTCCGCTGCCCGACATTCGCGGCCGCGACCAGATTCTCAATGTGCACATGCGCAAGATCCCCGTCGGCAAGGACGTCGACAGCATGGTGATCGCTCGCGGCACGCCGGGCTTCTCGGGCGCCGATCTGGCCAACCTCGTCAACGAGGCTGCGCTCTTCGCTGCTCGACGCAATGGTCGCGTCGTGAAGATGTGCGACTTTGAAAACGCCAAGGACAAGATCATGATGGGCGCCGAGCGCCGCGCCATGGTCATGAGCGAGGATGAACGCCGCAATACGGCCTATCACGAATCCGGTCATGCCGTTGTTGCTCGCCTGATGCCCAAGTCCGATCCGGTTCACAAGGTGACGATCGTTCCGCGAGGCCGTGCGCTCGGCCTGACGATGCAGCTTCCGAAGGAAGACCGCTACGCCTATGACCGCCAGTACTTGCTGACCCGCATTGCGATTCTCTTCGGCGGCCGCATCGCCGAGGAAGTGTTCATGCATCAGATGACGACCGGCGCCTCCAATGACTTCGAGCGTGCTACGCAGATGGCTCGCGACATGGTGATGCGCTACGGCATGAGCGACAAGCTTGGCCCCATGGTTTATGCCGAAAATGAAGGCGAGGTTTTCCTCGGCCGCTCGGTTACGAAGACGACCAACATCTCTGAAAAGACAATGCAGGAAGTCGACGCCGAAGTTCGCCGCATCATCGACGAGCAGTACGCCATTGCGCGCAAGCTCATCGAGGAAAACCGCGACAAGATGGAAGTCATGGCCAAGGCGCTTCTCGATTGGGAGACGATTGATGCCGATCAGATCGACGACATCATGGAAGGCCGCGAACCGCGTCCGCCCAAGTCGAACAAGGACGTCAAGCCCGATGACCGTCAGCCCGAAATGACGCAGGGTACGGCGTCTGAGGATGAAGGCAAGCCTGCCGCAGAACCGAAGCCCGAAGACGGCAGCGCTTCCGAGGCGGCGCCTCAGCCTTCTGATGACGGCAAGGACAAGACGCCGGATGACGGCGCCGAGACCTCCCGCGGCGAGCCCGGCCGCGACGATCGCCGCTCCGAATAACGACGGAACGGGCTAAGATAGGCTGCAGAGCAGAAGAGAGGCTCTGCAGCCTTTTTTCAATTAAACAATGAAGCGATAAAAGCAAGATGAGAGAACTTCACGAGCGCGCCGACACCTGGCGCTGCGGCTCCAAGATCTTCAGGATCGACCGCCACCACCCGCTCATCATGGGCATTCTCAATGTGACGCCGGATTCCTTTTCCGACGGCGGCACTCACAACGGTCTTGAGGATGCCGTTGCCTGGGCGCGCCGCATGCATGATGAGGGTGCACACATCATCGACGTCGGCGGCGAATCCACGCGGCCGGGCTTTGATGAAACCGGCGTTACGCTCGAAGAGGAGCGCCGTCGCGTTATTCCCGTGGTCGAGCGACTTGTGAAGGAGGGATTCATAGTCAGCGTCGACAGCTCCAAGCCCGAGATCATGACCGAGGTGGCGGCGCTCGGCGCCCACATCCTCAACGATATTCGCGGCTTCGAAATGCCCGGGGCAATGGAGGCTGCGGCGGCTACGGATTGCGGACTGGTCGTCATGCATCGTTCGTTCACCACTGACTACGAAGACGTCGTAGCCGATGTTGAGAGATATCTTCAGGAACGACAGCGCCGTCTCGAGGCTCTCGGCGTTTCTGCAGACCGCATCTGCTGGGATCCGGGCTTCGGGTTCGGCAAGACCGTCGAGCAGAATTTCCAGCTGCTTGGTTCTACGGATAGATTTGTTGCATCCGGTCAGCCCTATCTGATGGGGCTCTCCCGCAAGTCGTCCATCGGGGCGGCTACGGGACAGAAGGCGCCGCTCGATCGAATCGTCGGCAGCGTTGCCGGCGCGCTTCTGGCCGTCCAGCAGGGCGCTCAGGTCGTTCGCGTGCATGACTGTCGCCAGACCGCGGACGCCATTGCCGTCTGGCGCGCGTCCGAGGAAGCCTGCGGACGCTGATCAGGAACAACCAAAGGAGAATAGTTATGACTCGTCGATATTTCGGAACGGACGGCGTGCGAGGCCGTGTCGGAAAGGCGCCGATCACGCCCGACTTCGTGCTTCGTCTCGGACAGGCTGCCGGCAGGGTTCTTCGCCGTCAGAGCCTTACGGGGCATGCAACTGTGCTGATCGGGAAGGACACGCGAGTTTCCGGCTACATGCTCGAGGCCGCGCTCCAGGCGGGGTTCTCGAGTGCAGGCGTTGACATCGTCCTGTGCGGTCCGATTCCGACGCCGGCCGTTGCTTATCTCACGCGCGCACTGCGTCTCGATGCGGGTGTCGTTATCTCCGCCAGTCACAATCCCTACGATGACAACGGCATAAAGTTCTTCTCCGGTGAGGGCACGAAGCTGCCGGACGCCGTTGAGCTCGGCATTGAGGACGAACTCGATTCCGGTTGTGTCTGCGTGCCTTCGGCTGAGCTTGGAAAGGCCCGCCGTCTTGACGACGCCTCCGGCCGCTATATTGAGTTCTGCAAGTCTACGATTGATTTCAGCACGGACCTCAAGGGCCTGCGCATTCTCGTCGACTGTGCCAATGGCGCCGCGTACCACATTGCGCCCGATGTCTTTCATGAGCTTGGCGCCGAAGTGGTCGCTGTGGGCAATACGCCCGACGGCCTCAACATCAATGACGGCGTGGGTGCAACCCATACTGAAAACCTCTCGCGCCTTTGCGCCGAGAACAACTGCGATGTTGCAGTGAGCCTTGACGGCGATGCTGACCGTTTGATCATGGCGGATCCCTCCGGCCATGTATACAATGGCGACGAGCTTCTCTATGTGATCGTGCGCGACCGCATGCTCCAGGGACCGGTTGCCGGCGTCGTCGGCACGCTGATGACCAACTATGCTCTTGAGCGCCGCTTCGGCGAGCTCGGCATTCCGTTTGCGCGTGCCAAAGTGGGCGACCGCTACGTGCTCGAAGAGCTCAAGCGCAACGGCTGGCTCTTTGGCGGCGAGTCCTCCGGTCACATCCTTGCACTCGATCGACAGACGACGGGCGACGGAATTGTTAGCGCCCTGCAGGTTCTCTCTGCGATGCGCCGTTCCGGCAAAACTCTTGCTGAATTGACGTCCGATCTGCAGCTTCTGCCGCAGGTGCTCGTCAACAAGCGCATCCCCGCCGGCTATGATTGGCAGAATGACCGCGAGTTTTCTCGCGCTGTAGAAGCTTGTCGCACAGAGGTTGAGGGTCGAGGTCGAGTGCTGATTCGCCCGTCCGGCACCGAACCTTTGCTGCGCATCATGGTTGAGGCTGACGATGCTCATCTGGCTTCGGAACTCGCGTCCCGCATGGCAGACAGCCTTTCTGTCTCCTAAAGGGACCTAGTGAAGTCCCAATGAAGTTTATAATCAACCTGACATTTTGGAATCCAACCTGCTAAACTGCAGAATGCTTAACTATAAGCTGATGGTAATTAATAACGTTTGACTCGATAGGGAAGAGAAAAATGCCTCAGAAGAAAAAGACGGCCGAAGCTCCGGTCCAGCAGCCCGTCAAGGGTCCGTTTGTGCACTCGCTGCGCTTCTACCTCGTTGGTGGCCAGCAGTTCACCCTTAACGAAGTGACGGACTCCCCTGAAGTCCCGACCAATGTCGTGGCCTTCATCAACGCCTGGCGCGCCAAGAAGGACGTTTGGCACAGCCCCAACAACGACGTTCATTTCGGCGTCCGCGTGAGCGATGTGTCCATGTACGAATACCGCGTTGGCCAGCCGGCCGCTCCGAAGGCTGAAGCCGAAAAGGTTGAAGCTGAAGTTGCTGCTGAAGCCAAGGCCTAAGCTTCGTCGCGTATCCGCACTCGAAAAGCCGGACTGTTCTTGAGCAGTTCGGCTTTTTGATTATCAAAAATCTTCAGCGGGTGCTTGCAAGTCCGTTTGCTTTTGATAGACTTTCGAGCATCATCTGTTTTTTTCTCCGGCCCTTGAGCCGGTACATCTGTCATGAAGCTGATTGTTGCCATCATCAAGCCGTTCAAGCTCGATGAAGTTCGTGAGACGCTCGCCGATGTCGGCGTGAACGGTCTTACCGTCACCGAAGTGAAGGGGTTCGGCCGCCAGAAGGGTCATACCGAGCTTTATCGTGGCGCCGAGTACGTTGTGGACTTTCTTCCCAAGCTCAAGATTGAGGCCGTCGTCGCCGACGACATTCTTGAGCAGGCCATCGAGGCCATTCGCAAGGCCGCTTATACCGGCAAGATCGGCGATGGCAAGATCTTCGTCTATGAAGTTGAGCAGGCCATTCGCATCCGCACCGGTGAAATGGGCGAGGACGCGGTCTGACGTCTTTCGCAGCGTCACCTGAAATGAAGGGATGCTCAAACAACAATCGGATAGGGGTGAGGACTTTATATCCTCAGCCCCTTCCACACCACCCA
>JAXZEJ010000338.1:0-9955 GCA_037424205.1 bacterium
GCTAAATATCAGGCATGAACGAGCGTGCCTTCCTGTTCGCCGAGAATGACGCGGCGAAGAGCACCCTTCTTGTTGATGTTGAAGACCTTGATCGGCAGGCCCTGTTCGCGGCAGAGCGCGAAGGCGGTGGCGTCCATCACCTTGAGGTTGGAACGAAGGGCATCGTCGAAGGTGATTTCGTCGAACATCGTGGCGGTCGGGTCCTTCTTCGGGTCGGCCGTATAGATGCCGTCGACCTTCGTGGCCTTGATCACGATCTCGGCGCCGATTTCAGCACCGCGAAGAGCGGCCGTCGTGTCGGTTGTCATGAAGGGATTGCCCGTACCGGCAGCGAAGATAACCACGCGGCCGAGGCGAAGATGGCGAAGGGCCTTGCCGCGAATGTACGGTTCGGCAACCTGTTCAATATGAAGAGCAGACTGGACACGGGCTTCAACGCCGTTGTTGCGGCAGGCGTCCTGAAGGGCCATGGCATTCATGACCGTGGCAAGCATGCCCATGTAGTCGCCCGTGGCGCGGTCCATGCCGGTGGCGCCGAGCGCAACGCCGCGGAAGATGTTGCCGCCGCCGACAACGACGCCAACCTGAACACCGAGCTCGACAACGCTCTTGATTTCCTCAACCATGCGGGCAAGAACCGTGCGGTTGATGCCGAAGCTGTCCTCACCCATCAGGGCTTCGCCGGAAAGCTTGAGAAGAATGCGCTTGTAGGCGGGCTTGGCCGCCGTTTCCGCCGTCTGATCCATGTCGTCACTCCGAAAGTCAAACTGATTTTTGTGCTGTCAACCATGCCCGCAAGCGGCCTTAAAGCCCGTCCTGTAGGCAAAATTACCTAATTATAAGCTAGCGGGATTGTTCCGCAAACATTATTTTTCAGGCATCCGGACGCCATCCCGGCAAACAATTGCATCACTCGTTTCAGACCCTGCCGTCATGTCCGGATACGAAAAAACGGGATGTTCCTCAATGGGAGCATCCCGTTTCAAACGAGACTGAATCAGTCCTGAAGACCGATTCCGACGCGCTTCAGATTACTTGGCGGCAGCAGCGGCGGCAGCCTGGGCGGCAACTTCAGCAGCGAAGTCGTCGACGCGCTTTTCAATGCCTTCACCAACGATGAAGAGCGTGTAGCCGGCGATCTGAGCACCGGCAGCCTTCACGAGTTCGCCGACGGACTTCTTGTCGTCCTTGACGAACGGCTGGTTGACGAGCGTGACTTCCTTGAGGAACTTCTTGACCGTGCCTTCAGCGATGCGTTCGAGCATGGCTTCCGGCTTGCCGGCTTCGCGAGCCTTTTCGATGGCGATGCGGCGTTCGGATTCGATCTGAGCCTGGTCAACGCCGGTTTCGTCGAGAGCCTTCGGCTTGGAAGCAGCGATGTGCATGGCCACGTCGTGGGAGAGTTCGTCGGAACCGCCGATGATGTCAACGATAACGCCGATCTTGGAACCGTGGATGTAGGAGTTGAGTTCGCCCTTGGCTTCGATGCGCTGGAAGCGGCGGAACGTCATGTTTTCGCCAATCTTGCCGACGAGGGCCTTGCGGACGTCTTCGAGCGTGGCGTCGCCGATCTTGCAGGCGGCGAGGGCTTCGATGTCGGCCGGGTTCTGTTCGGCGACGGCGCGGACGGCGTCAGCGGCCATCTGCAGGAATTCCGGGTTCTTGGCAACGAAGTCGGTTTCGGAGTTGACTTCGAGGATGGCGCCGAGCTTGCGATCGTCGGAAAGGTAGACAGCGACGACGCCTTCGGCGGCGATGCGGGCGGCAGCCTTCGTGGCCTTGTTGCCGAGCTTGACGCGAAGGATTTCTTCAGCCTTGGCCATGTCGCCGTCGGCTTCCGTGAGGGCCTTCTTGCATTCCATCATCGGGGCGTCCGTCTTGACGCGCAGTTCCTTGACCATCGCGGCGGTAATAGCAGCCATGTTCACTCTCCTAGAGTATCAATAAAAATTTAAGAATTCAGGATCACGAAAAAAGGGGGTGACATGATGTCGCCCCCTTTCTTCCAACTGTAGACCTAAGGGGCAGAAGTTATTCGGCCTGCCTGAGGCTCCAGCTTAAGGACAGAGTTGCGGTACCCTGCAAACGGTCGACATTGTAATGTATGTCGACCGTCCCTGCGAGGGATTCCGCATCAACCGAAATTAGGCAGCGGGCTGTTCTTCGGCTTCAGCGGCCACTTCGACGAATTCTTCGTCAGCGGCGGCTTCGACAACTTCCGTCTGGCTGTCGGCACGGCCGGCGAGAACGGCGTCAGCGATGCCGCGGGCGTAGATGGCGACAGCCTTGGAGGAGTCGTCATTGCCCGGAACGACGTAGTCAACGCCAGCCGGAGAGTGGTTCGTGTCGACGATGCCGATGACCGGGATGCCAAGCTTGTTGGCTTCCTGGATGGCGATCTTGTGGTAGCCGACGTCAACGACGAAGAGGGCGTCCGGGAGGGCAGCCATTTCCTTGATGCCGCCGATGGACTTGTTGAGCTTTTCAACGTTGCGCTGGAAGTCGAGAGCTTCCTTCTTCGTCAGGTTGGCAGCAGAGCCGTCTTCGAGCTGCTGTTCCATGTCCTTGAGACGCTTGATCGTGCCGCGCACCGTCTTGAAGTTGGTGAGCGTACCGCCGAGCCAGCGCTGGTCAACCCAGCAGCTGCCGCAACGCTGAGCTTCGGCAGCGATGATTTCGCGACCGCCGCGCTTGGCGTCAACGAAGAGGATCTTGCCGCCCTGAGCGGAGAGCTGACGGGCAAACTTGCAGGCTTCTTCGAACTTGGCAACCGTCTTTTCGAGGTTGATGATGTGAATCTTGTTGCGGGCGCCAAAGATGTACTGACCCATCTTCGGGTTCCAGAAACGGGTCTGGTGACCGAAATGGCAACCAGCTTCAAGCATTTCACGCATGCTGACCATGATTTATTTCTCCAAGGTTTAGAGTCTGACACGTCCTGATAAGTTGAGCGCCGGAAAAAATCCGGCACAGCACCTCGGAACAGAACGTGCGCTGATTTACCCGGGACCGACCAAGGTGCACCGGGCAGAATGAAAAAATTCCGGGGCGAGAAGCTCCGGATCTGAAAGCGCACGATTATACGTGAGGTAAAAGCGGCGTTGCAAGCGCACGCAGCAAATTTCTTTGCCGTCATCAGATTATTTATTGCAACGCCTGCACCGCCGCATGACGCCTCCCTCCGTTTGCCGCCGTCGAATTGGTGTACTATCGCCGATAAGGACGGCCGGTCGCCCCGAGCGAACGGCCGTCATTCAATCAGACATACAAGCATTTAGTAGAGAATCCGCACATCATGGCCATCCATATCAAAACGCCGGAAGAGATTGCGGGCCTGCGCATCGCCGGCCGCCTTGCCTCCGAACTCATCGACTACCTGACGCCCTTCGTCAAGCCCGGCGTCACCACCGGCGAGCTTGACAAGCTTGCCTACGACTACACGGTCAACGTTCAGAAGTGCATTCCCGCCTGCCTCGGCTACCAGCCCGAAGGCATGACGCCCTATCCGGCCACCACCTGCATCTCGGTGAACCACGTGGTCTGCCACGGCATTCCGGGCGACAAGAAGCTCAAGAACGGCGACATCGTCAACATCGATGTCACGAGCATCAAGGACGGCTTCCACGGCGACACGTCCCGCATGTTTGTCGTCGGCAAGCCGACCATCGCCGGCAAGCGCCTCTGCGACCTCGCCTTCAAGACGATGTGGGCCGGCATCGAAGCCGTTCGCCCGGGCAACACGTTCAACGACATCGGCATCGCCTGTCAGGCCTTCGCCGACAAGAACGGCATCTCCGTCGTTCGCGACTACGGCGGTCACGGCATCGGCCGCGGCTTCCACGAAGAACCGCACGTGCACCACTTCCCGATCCATCATCCGACGCCGGAATTCAAGCCGGGCATGGTCTTCACGATCGAGCCCATGGTGAACGCCGGCCGCTACGGCGTCACGATGCTCAGCGACGGCTGGACCGTCGTCACGCGCGACCGCTCGCTCTCGGCTCAGTGGGAACACATGGTTCTGGTTACCGAAACCGGCTACGACATCCTGACGGCCTCTGCTGGCATGCCCGAGCCGCCCGACTTCGTCAAGGGCTGGAAGAAGCCCGAAGGCCTCTGATTCCTTCGGCCTCCGGCCAATCTCTGATTGACGGCGCAAGTGCGGGTGCGGACCTTTCCCCGCCCGCACCTGCTTAACGGGAATTTCAACATGCCCTCGGAGCCCGCCGCATTCCGACCGGTCATCGTGATTCCGGTCTACAACCATCCTGCCACGGTGGAGGACGTCGTCAGACGCCTGCTTTCATCAGGCACTCCCGTTCTGCTTGTCGACGACGCGTCCGACAAGCCGACCCAGAAAGCCTGCGAGCGATGCCGAGCCATTGGCGCCGGACTCGTCCGCCGTCAATCCTCAGGAGGACGCGGAGCCTCCATCCTTACGGGCTTTCGAGCCGCCAGGCTGGCCGGCTTCACGCACGCTCTTGTTTTCGACGCCGGCGGCCGGCATGATCCGGCCTGTGCCGGCAAATTTCTCGAGGTCGCCCGAAAGCATCCCAACGACCTCATCTGCGGCTATGCGCATGCCTACGCCGCCTATCCGCCGCGTTCTCGCATAGCAAGGCACATTGCCGACGCGGGCGCATGCCTCGCGGCGCTCAGCCTTGCGCCAAAGGACGTCATGTGCCGCCTCCGTGTCTATCCGCTCGCGGCCGTCTCGCAACTTTCCTCCTGCATCGGTCTTGGGCGTCACGCCGAATTCGAATTCGAATCGCTTGTTCGCCTCATGTGGATGGGCGTTCACATCCGCGAGCTTCCCGTCAACCCCAAGCCCCCTGCCGACGGCGTCTCGCATTACCGCCCCGTGCGCGACACACTGCGCATTGCCGGCACCGGCGCCAAGCTCTTTTTCATCATGGTCACGCGCCTGCCCGCCCTCCTGATCTCCCGCACATCGGGATGGTCTCCGGCACCCGCGCTCGGAACCCTGCACCTTCAACCTCGCTCCATCAAGAATTCCGCCGATGACAGCTCCCGAAAATGACAGCCCCGCCGCAGCCGAGGCACTGCCCCGACCCTCCATTCGCGAAATCTTCGACAACGAGCGGGAAAGACTCGCCCGCCAATGGGAGGCCGAACATGACTGCGAAGCCTATCTTCGAGCCCACGCAAGCGTGCTTGACGCGGCCGTGCTCGCCATGCTCTCGGAAAGCGGCCTGCCCGCCGACAAAATCGCCGTAGCAGCCGTAGGCGGATACGGACGCTCCGAACTCTATCCCTATTCAGACATCGACCTTCTGGTGCTCACCGAAGACTCCCTCAAGAACGACCAGAAGTGCCAGAGCGCCATTGCAGCCTTCACAACGCGCCTTTGGGAGCTCGGTCTTACAGTCGGCGCATCGGTTCGCAGCACTTCCGAATTTTTGTCGGAAGCCGCCGAAGACGTCTCGATCGCGACCACCTACCTCGAAAGCCGATGTCTCTGGGGCAACGGCAGACTCTATGCGCAGGCAAGAATGCGCTTTGCCGAAACGCTCGATCCCAAGCGCTTCTTCCGAGACAAGATGCTTGAGCTCGCACGCCGCCACCAGAAGTTCGAAGACACCCCCTATTCGCTCGAACCCAACATCAAGGAAAGCCCGGGCGGCCTTCGCGACCTGCAGGTCTTTCTCTGGTGCGCCCAGGCTGCGGGCATTGCCCAGACCGTTTCCGACATGGCGGCCGCAGGCCTCATCACCGAAAACGAGATGCACACGCTCGTCTCCTGCTCGCGTCATCTCGCATCGCTTCGCATCACGCTCCACCTGCTTACGCATCGTCCGGAAAACCGCCTTCTCTTCGACGTGCAGGAGGCGCTTGCACAGGCCATGGGCTATACCGCCACAGCTCAGCTGAGACCCTCAGAAGCGCTGATGAAGCGCTACTACCTTAATGCCAAGGCCGTCGTGCAGATGTCGGTCATCCAGCTGCAGGCAATCGCAGACCGACTCTTCGGAAGCTACGACAACGTTCCGGCCGTCCCGCTTGAATCCGCCTTCGTCGCACGAGGCGACGAGATGGACCTTTCACGCGACGACGTCTTTCATACAGATCGCAACGCGGTTCTGAGACTCTTCTACGTCTACCACTCGCACCCGGAACTCACGCGCCTCTCCACACGACTTCTGCGCGCCCTCTGGCACGCCGCGCAATCAATCGACGACGAATTCCGTCACGACCCGATCAACCAAGCAACCTTCCTCGACATCATGAGGATGCCCAAGGGCACCTACCATTCGCTCAAGCTCATGAACATGTGGGGCGTGCTCGGCCGCTTCCTGCCGGCCTTCCGCCACATCGTCGGCCAGATGCAGCACGACCTCTACCACATTTTCACGGTGGACCAGCACACGCTTCGCACCGTGCGCAACATCCGACGCTTCGCCCGAAGCGAATTTGCACACGAGTACCCCTACTGTTCACAAATCATGAGCGAGATTCCAGACAACTGGCGTCTCGCCATCGCGGCTCTTTACCATGACATCGGCAAGGGGCTCGGCGGTCACCACGAGCTCATCGGCGCCGAAAAGGTGACGGATTTCTGCCGCGCCTTCGGACTCGACGAAGCAACCACGGACTTCATCGCCTTTCTTGTGAGAGAGCACCTCACGATGAGCCTCACGGCCCAGAAGAAGGACATCTCGGATCCCGAGGTCGTGCGCCGATTCGCCGACATTGTGAAGACAAAGGAAAGGCTGGGCGCCCTTTACCTTCTGACGGTCTCCGACATCCGCGCGACGAGTCCCAAGGTCTGGTCGCCGTGGAAGGCACAGCTTCTCGAATCCCTCTATCGCTCGACGCTGGCCATGCTGCAGGGCGAGGACACGGCCGTTTCGACCGAGCACACGCTGGCCGAACGCAAAACCCGAGCACTGGAAATCCTCGGTGAAAGCGTCCCCGCCAAATCACGCGAAGCCTTCTGGCGCGAACTCAACGTCGTCTACTTCATGCGCCACACGCCTGAGGAAATTGCGTGGCATACGGCCTCGCTTGCCAATCACATGCATACCGACGAGCCGATCGTCGAAGTCAGGAAAAGTGATCGCATGGGCGGCATTCTGGTGCTTCTCTATCTGCCCGACCGCAAGGATCTCTTCCTGAGGGCCGTTGCCGCTCTTGGAAAATGCAATCTGTCGGTCGTCGACGCACGCGTGCACACGACGCGCCACGGCTGGGCGCTTGACACATTCCTCGTCACCGACCGCTACGAGCGCGAGGACGAGGATGCACTCGCCGCCAAGATCACCCGGGAAATGATGAAGCTTCTTACAGGCGACGGTCCGCTTCCGCCCGCTCCGAAGGGCAAGCTCTCCAGGCGATCCCGCCACTTCCCGACCCGGACGGTCGTGACGACGCTCCCGGACGAGAGCGGAAGGGCGTGGATTCTCAACATCATCTGCACGGACAGGCCGGGCCTTCTCTACAGCATTTCCGAAGTGCTCGCGCACTACCGCATCAACCTTCAGACCGCCCGCATCGCCACACTTGGCGAACGCGCCGAGGACGTCTTCCTCATCGACGGTCCCGTGCTCTCCAATGACGAAACCCTGCTTGAAGTCGAGGCCAAGCTCGTCGAAGCCGTAACGCCGCCCGCCAAATAACCGGCCCCAAAAAGCAAACCGCCCGGGACATCAGCCTCGGGCGATTTGCCTATTGTTTCCTGAACTTGCTGCTGTACGAGAATCAGGACTGCGGATCCTGCGGAGCCTGATCCGTCTTCTTTTTCTGACGATGGTGGCGTGCACGGCGAGTGGAGACGCCGACGTTGGCGCCGTTCACCTTGGGTACGTCTGCGATGCCCTCGCCGCCGAGAGCGCGAACCTGTTCGCTCAGCTTCTCGATGACGATGTTCTGCTCATGCGTCACGCGAACGAGCTCCTTGATGGCGACGGAATACGGGTCGTCGCTCTTTTCGACGGCATAGGCCTCGAAACGCTTTGCCTCTTCCGGCTTGGATTCTCCGGCCTGACGGCCCGGCACGCCCACGATGGTTGCGCCCGCAGCGACGGGCTTCACAACGACGGCGTTGGAGCCGATGCGTGCGCCCTCTCCAACGGTAAAGGCACCGAGAACCTTTGCGCCGGCGCCGACAATGACATTGGGCTCAAGCGTCGGATGACGCTTCGTGCCCTCGGCCAGGCTCGTGCCGCCGAGTGTCACGCCGTGGTAGAGCGTGCAGTCGTCGCCCACTTCGGCCGTCTCGCCGATGACGACGCCCATGCCGTGGTCGATGAAGACGCGGCGGCCGATCTTTGCGCCCGGATGGATTTCAATGCCGGTCAGAAAACGGCCGGCATGCGAGACAATGCGAGCGGCAGTCTTCCAGTCCTGAATCCAGCACCAGTGCGAAAAGCGATGAATCATCACGGCGTGAAAGCCCGGATAGGCAAAGACGACTTCCCAGCGGGAATGAGCCGCGGGGTCCTTCTGCATGATGGTCGCAATGAGTTCGCGTGCGTACTGAAGCATGAATGTGTCTCTTTATGAAAGGCCCGCCGAACGAGCCGAAGATTTTATTTTGGCAGAAAGCGGCGTGACGCGCAGGCCGAAAGGCCTCAGGCGCCGGTCTTCGAGCCCTTTCGCTCGCGCTTGGGACGGATGATCGCCGCACAGATGCCGCGCAGAAGATCGATCTCCGTCTGAGTCAAGCCGCTTCGGCCGAAGAGCCGGCGGGTGATCGGCATGAGAAACTTGGGATTGGCAGGATCGTGAACGCCGCAGGCGGTCATGGCCTCCTCCCAATGACGAAAGAACCCTTCAACAGCCTCAACGCTTGCCGGCTTTTCATGTTCGAAACGGGACTGCCAGTCGTAGAGCTGGCCCTCATGGCCTTCGGCGGCCATCAAAGCCATGTGCATTTCGTATGCCGTGATCTGAACAGCCTGCGCCAGATTGAGGCTCGGACTAGCCGGATCGGCCGCAATGGCGGCACAGCCCTGGCAAAGCATGACCTCTTCGTTCGTCATGCCGCTTCGTTCGGTGCCGAAGACAAAGGCAATGTCGCCCTCCATCTCGTCAAGCCAGGCGACCGAACGCTCGGCTGCCGGACGCATCGGACTCATCGGCGGTCCGAATTCCCGATCGTAGCCCGTGAGCGCCCATGCAAAGGTTACGCCTTCGAGCGCCTCTGCGAGCGTGGAATGCATGCGCGAAGCCTCAAGCACGTCGACGGAGCTCGTCGCATAGGCAATCGCCTCCTCATGCGTGCGATAGCCGGGTTCTCGGGGTGCAACAACGCGCAGATCACGGAAGCCCATCGTCTTGATTGCGCGGGCGGCTGAACCGATGTTGCCCGGATGCGCAGGCTCGCAGAGCACGAAGCGCACGCGGGAAGCAAGCTGAGGAATATCCATGTTTTTTGTAATAACTCAAATTGCTGCGGCTCATGAAGGAGGCAGGCCGCATGATGAAGAGGCGAAACGCACGCAGGAGCCCGCCGCAAGGATTCCGCCCATTCTACCGAAAATCATCCGCCGCGCCCGTGCGCGACAGGACCTTTCCTCACCCAAAAGATCATAAAAACGACGGCGGATTTTTTCTCAACGCCTCCCGTGATCGGCTAGAATAATCGTTTGCGCCGACAAGGGTCGAGCCGTCTGCTCCCCGATCGTGCGCCGCAACGTTTTCCATTCCAAACTGTTTTTCTCGTATGAAATCGCCTTATATCGCCGTTGCCGTCAAGGCCGCCCGCCGCGCCGCCGCTGAAATCACCCGCGCCGCCACGAGCCTTGACACGCTCGAAATTGAAAACAAGTCCGTCAACGATTTCGTGACCGCCGCCGACCGCGCCGCCGAAGCCGCCATCGTCGACTGCCTGCAGCACGCCTATCCGGACCACGCCATCCTCACGGAAGAAGCCGGCCGAATCGGTGCCGCCAAGAGCGACTACCTCTGGAGCGTTGATCCGATCGACGGCACG
>JAXZEJ010000339.1:0-2287 GCA_037424205.1 bacterium
TCAAGCGCGAAATGCCTGACAAAGACGGCGCCGTCGCGCGAAAACGTGACAGGAATGTCGACATTGCCCGACTGACTGAGAAGCTCGACATTCAAATCGGTCATGCCGACCACAGGAACACCGTCGACCGCAAGCACTCTGTCGCCCTGACGAACGCCTTCGGCGGCGGCCTGCGTCTTTGCGGGCGGCGTTCCCACCACGGATGCGAAATCGGGCGTTCCGATGGCACCGATCATCACATAAAGAACGAAGGCGAGAAGGAAGTTCGTCGCCGGCCCCGCAAAGAGGACGAGGCCACGCTTCCAGCGGGCCTGTCGTGAAAAAAGCCTGCCCCGATCGGATTCGGCAAAATTCGGATCCGTTTCCTCGGCCATCTGCACGTAGCCGCCGAGCGGAAATGCGGAAAGGCAGTACTCGGTCTCGCCCCGCTTCCTTCGCCAGAGCACGGGCCCCATGCCGAAGGAAAAGCGCGTCACCTTGATGTTGAAGAACTTGGCCGTGAGGAAATGGCCGCTTTCATGAATGATGACGATGATGCCGATGGTAAGAAGAAAGCCGACGAGGCCCAGAAGAAAGGTCATGATCTAATGTCAGAAATATGAGTTTCGGATCAACAAGCTACACATTGTGCGGCAAGCATGGTCACCCGGCCTGCTCTGCGGACGTTTCGTTACGTTTTTCCCGGAAAGCCGGCTTGTCAGGCCGTCGTCTGAAGCTCGACAAGGCGGGCAAAAACGCCCTGAGCAGCCATCAGCTCGTCATAAGTGCCCATTTCGACAATTCTGCCTTCCTTCATGACGACAATGCGGTCGACGCCGGCAATGGTCGAGAGCCTGTGCGCGACGATGAGACAGGTGCGGCCCGAACGCAGGCGGTCCATCGCCTCGGCAACATGCCTTTCTGTCTTGCTGTCAAGCGCGCTCGTCGCCTCGTCCATGATCAGAATCGGCGCGTTGCGCAGGAAGGCGCGAGCAATGGAAATGCGCTGCTTCTGACCGCCGGAGAAGAGGCTTCCGCCCTCGCCGGTTCGCGTCTCAAGCCCTTCGGGAAGCTCGGCCACCATCTCGGTTAAAGATGCGGCTTCAAGCGCTTCCTGAATCTGTTCGTCCGTTACGTTCTCAAGGCCATAGGTCAGATTGTTTCTCAGCGTGTCGTCGAAGATCACGACGTCCTGCGTAACGAAGGCGAGCTTCTTGCGCAGGCTGCCGAGCCTGAAGTCGCGGATGTCCTCGCCGTCGATCAGAACGCGCCCGGATTCGGGATCGACAAAACGCGGCAGCAGATTGATGAGCGTCGACTTGCCGGAACCCGACTGGCCCACGACGGCAATGCGCTCGCCGGGACGAACGGTGAGATTGAAGTCCCTGACGGCCGGCTCATCCTTGCCCGGATAGCGGACGACAACGTTCTCAAACGTAATGCCGCCCTCGCCCGGATCGATTTCAAGCTCCTTGTCGCCTTCGGTCTCGGCCTGAGAATCAAGCGTCTCAAAGATGCTGCGCGCCGCGACGGAAATGCTTGCGAACGTGCCGCTCAAACCGGACAGATGCTGAATCGGATCTCGAAGAAGAAGCAGTGCAGAGAGGAACGTGACGAACTGCCCGATCGTGAGCATCCCCTTCTGCGCCTGATAAAGCGCAACACCCACGACAAACGCGATGGCGACAAGCGTGAGAATCTGCGTGGCGGGGGTCGAAAGCGCATTGAACTTGATGCTCTTCAGCGTCAGCGAATAAATACGGTCATTAACCTTGGCAAAACGCTTTTCCTCGAAATCGTACGTATTGCTCACCTTGACGAGGCTCTCGGCCTCATAGGTTTCCTGAACGCGCGAAATCATGCTGCCCAGAGTTTCCTGGCTTTCCTTCACAATCTTGCGGATGCGGCGGGAAATCACGCGAAGCGTGACGGCCAGCGCCGGAACAATCACGAATGTGACGAACGTCAGCTTCCAGTCATGCCAGAAGAGCACGGCCAGGAGCGCAACCACCTGAACCGAATCTCGCACCAGCACGATGATGGATTGCACGGCGCCGGAAAGCGCGATCGTCGCTTCATTGACGAACTTCGAACTGATGCGGCCCGTCGTATTGCGCTGATACTCTGCCTCAGGCCAGTGAAGAATGGTATCGAACAGCTGCGTGCGAAGCTTGACCAGGACGGCCTGACTCACCTGAGCCATCAAAACGGTGCTCATCACAGTGCTGACGGCAAAAATCAGAGTCACGCCGACCAGTGCAAGCGGCGCCAGATAAACGAGCGAGCCGTCCTGGCCATAAAAACCCAT
>JAXZEJ010000340.1:0-6756 GCA_037424205.1 bacterium
ACGCCCGCCATCATCGCCAGCGCCGGATGAATTGCTCCGCCCGCATCGAGCCTTCGCATCACGAGCTCATATCCCGCCCGCGCCCATTCGCAGGCAAAGAGCGCCTGAAAGACTGCCAGCAGGCGCGCCGCCGTCGCGCCTCGAATGAAGAGAAGCGCGAGCACCGCCATCGGCGCCGCCGCTGCGGCAGCAGGAAATCCGTGAAAGAGAAGATGCGCGCAAAAGAGAATCGTCGCAAGCACCGGCGGCACGGCAAGAACCGCTCTTTTCATGAACCCGACTCCTTCTTCGCACGGTTTCTCGGCTTTTCGGGCGGCGTCACCGTCATGCTCTTGATGAGGTGCTTCACCGTCAGAATCGGATGCGTCAGCACGAGGCGCGGCCCCGCATAGGCCATGACTCTCCTTGCGTCCGTCTTTTCGGCCGCGCGGTAGCAATGAATGCGGCACTTGGCGCAGACGGGCTTCTTCGCACCGTACGGACAGCAGGCCAGGCGCTTGAGCGCATAGGCAAGAAAGGCTTCGCAGTTCGGGCACAGTTCGCCGGGACGGCCCGACGTTCCGTGCCGATCGCGGCAGTACAAGCCCGTCATGGCCCTGAGCGTCTCGGCCTCCTCACGAAGAACCGGGTCGGTCTCAAGCCTTGCGAGGCGCGGATCCTTCTCCATCAGTCATCCTCAATTCATTGTTTGGGGAGCACATCTTACCGTCCTGCGCCTGAGGATAATCTTAAGAAGCCGCCGGCCTCTCTCTTTGGAGATACTCGATGCATGCCGATACATAACCTTCGGGAGAGAGCCTGTGCAAAGCCTCGCGTCTGATGAGCTCGCGCTTCACGTCGGGTCCGCCCGCGTAGCCGCCGATGCCGCCCGACTTCTCGACAATTCGATGGCACGGGATGATGAGATGCAAAGGATTGGCGCCCACGGCCGAGCCAACGGCGCGAGCGCCGCTCGGACGGCCCGACATCGCGGCGAGCTCGCCGTAGCTCATGACGGTGCCGTATCCGACGTCGGACAATTGCCGCCAGACATGTTCCTGGAATTTCGTTCCGACAAGCCGAATCGGCAGATCGAATCGATGGCGGCGGCCGTTCAGATACTGCATGATCTGCATTTCGGCCTCAAGCGCCAGATCATGAGTTCCCTTCACAAGGCCTTCGGCGCCGCAGAGCCTCGCCACGCGGATCTCCGTTGCTCTTTCCTTCTCCGGATCTCCCGTGAGCCACAGGGCCAGCACAAGCCTGCCCTCAAACACGCCGAGCCGCATCAGCCCGAGCGGCGTTTCAATATCCCGCGTGCAAATCACCGCCATAACCTTCTCCCAAAACAGACGAAGGCTTCAGCTTAACCGATTATCGACAAGGACTCACGCCTCAGCCGAAAAGGCGTCAGGCTCTCTGCCAGTAGCTTCGCACATCCGTCGGACGCGGGATGGCGCTCGTCTTTTCTTCAATGCTGTGAAGAATGTCGTTGGCTTCCTGAAGCATGGCGAGCTTGTAGCGCACGATGCCTCCCTCGACGCGGCGGGCCTCCGTGCGCTTCCATTCGGCCATCAGACGATCAAGCCAGCCGATGGAGCAGCCGACAACGGTTCGAATGGTATTGCGGGTAAGTATTCTCGGCGCCACGACTTCATCGCCTTCGAGATGACCGAAGTGAGAGGTCCAGCTGAGCATGACGGTCTTCATGATCTGTTCCGCATCAAGAAGCGTAAGGCAGGCAAAAGACAGGCGGTCCGACAGGCTCGAGAGCTCGCACTGGGTCGCCAGAAGCATCAGCAGATTCGCATCGCTCTGGGCAATCGCAAGCAGCTCGCGCTGCCCGCACCAGACGATGGAGGTCGGGAGAATCGCCTCGTAGGAGCCTATGGCCGTTCGATGTGAAAGAATATTGAGGTTTCCTGTTGTGATGTTGCCCGGACCGGCCAGGCCCGCATGATCAGCCGATTTGGTGCCGTAATTTCCGATCCTGCGCGCGACCAATCCCTTCTTTACGACCGCGAAGCGGCTGACGGGCTCGTCTTTCTGATAAATGGACTCGCCGGGCTCAAGCACCGTCTCGCGTCCGATGTTCTCGACCAGCCGAAGGAGTTCGGGGTGAAGCGGAGGACAAATATAGGGCACAAGCGGCATGCGGTAGAAATAGTCTTCCAGAGGCAGGCAGCGTGTGCCGGCGAAGACGGGCTGGCTCGAGGCGCTCACGGGTTCTCCTTCGGGTCGTGCCGCGCATTTAGGGGAACGGGCGGCGTTCTGTAAATTAAACATGCACATTCTAGCCAAATCCGCCCGATCCTCCAATGCACAACCGCTTTCCAACTTTTAGGTACAGCTAGTGGCTGCAGTCTATGCCGGCACTGAATTGTCCGAACTGCTTGTTGAAGATTTCGCGCGGGATTAATTCACGCAGGCCTTTGTCAACCTGCCCATAACCGAAAAAGCCGATCCCCCGCGAGAGAGGACCGGCTTCCCGGGCGGCGCTAATACAGGCTGGCGCCGCTGTTGCGAATGGTTTGACTTGACGCGCCTTACTTCGTCGTGCCGAACCACTTCGTCATGAGCTTGTCGAATTCGCCGTTTTCCTTAAGGGCCTTGAGAGCCGCATTGAGCTCGGCGGCGAGTTCCGGACGATCCTTCGCAACAACCATGGCGAAGTCGTCGGCGGAAAGCATTTCCGGAAGATGCACGACCTTCTTGGCAAGGCGGGGCTGCTGCGTGAGGATGTAGTCCGTCACGGGCTTGTCGTTGATCACCGCTTCGCAGCCGCCGTTGGCGAGCTCAAGAATGGCATCGCCGGCATTGTTGAAGGTCTGAACCTGAGCGCCCTTGATGTCCTTGGCCTTGGAGGCGGCCGTCGTGCCGATCTGAACGGCGAGCTTCTTGCCGTCGAGGTCCTTGAAGCCGTGAATCTTGTCGACATTGGCCTTGGTAACCAGGACCGTCAGGCCGGACTTGTAGAACGGTTCCGTGAAGAGAACGCGCTTCTTGCGTTCCTCAGTGACGGAGAAGCCGGAAGCGCCAACGTCGACGGAACCGGAAAGAACAGCCGGGATGATGCCGTCAAAGGACATGTTCATGATCTTGACGTCATAGCCGGCCTGCTTGCCCATCGCACGGATCAGATCCATTTCAAAGCCGGTGATTTCCTGCGTCTTCGTGTTGACGAATTCAAACGGCGGGAAGGTGGTGTTGGACGCAACGCGAAGATCCTTGGCTTCAACGGCGCCGGCAACGAGGACGGCGGCGGCAAGGACGGCGGCAAAGGCTTTCTTCATGAACATTTCAACATTCTCCGTTTTATATTCGAGCGGGCCGGTCTGCATGACCCGCCGGGGTTTCGAGGGCTTGCGCACATGTTTCGGCGCTTGATTGGAAAGTCATTCTACCTGCCGACTCCGCATCAAAAACGCGGTGCGGTCGCTTCCTTCCCCCTAGTCCGCATGATCGAGATCAAATGAAAAAATGGTTTGCTTATTGCCGACAAATGGCCTCTGCCGGAGGACGAAAGAAGCCTTTTTATTTTTCACATAACACAAAAGCCGGCGTGCTCGCGCACTGCCGGCCTTCAAATCCGTCTAATCCGCAATGGGTTTCCGGCTACCAGGGCATCCAGCCGGACATCGTTTTCAAAACCTTGTCGGTCATCGGAACGGAAGCTTCGCGGATTTCGGCCTCAACGGCCGCGCGCGCCTCGGGCGTCACGGCAAAGCGCTCGATTCCGCCCTCCCAGCCGACATACGGAACGTTGTTTTCATCAAACGCATAAAGTCCCATGAGCCTGCCGGTTGCCTTTGCAAGAGACAGCTGGCGTTCGGGTGTCAGAAAGACCGAGCCGTCGGGCATGCGCGAGCCGATGGCAGCGGAGCGCACGCGCCAGGCGGGCGTGCGGGCCGGATCAAGCCAGGCGGGAACGGGTTCGAACCCCGAATCGTCGGGCTTCTCGCCGCGGGAAACGTCGCGGCTTCGCACCACGACGGTCACGGCGCAGCCTTCGGCCTGACCGGGTTCAAGAGACGAGATGCCCTGGGGAATTCGGCAGACGGTGCCGTCCTTTTCAAAGAAGACGTCCTGCGTCACCATATAGCCGAAGCTTCGCAGATCGGCCTTGGGATTCGTCCAGGCAAAGCGCCAGCCGTCATTGCCGAAGTGCACGGCCATGTCGTGGACCACCCTGCCCGCCGCCGCTCTCACGGCCGCGCGTTCGTCGGCGGCTTCGGATGCAGGCACGAAGCCGAAGTAGTGAACGGTCTTCAGAGGATCTGCAGCCATGACGCTCGCCTCGAGCATGCCGTTGAGGAATCCGCTGCCGCCGCTCGTCAGAAGGTCGACCCCGTTCACACCGGCTTCAACCGGCGTCCCCGTCACGACGCGGCCCCGGCCTTCGTCATCGCGGTCGTACATGTCGAACGCAAAAACCTTCATCAGATTCCTGGCCCGGCTCGCCTGTGCGTCGGGCGCCTGCATGCGGTCAAAGTCATCGGCCGTGGGCACGCTCTGGCAGCCCGTCAAAACAGCGGCGGACAGAGCGGCAATGATTGAAAGGCGAAACATCATGATGAATCGATTCCAAAAGAAAAGATTGTTCGACTATACAGCATTGAGTGCACGCGTGCGCCTCTCACAAAGCTCATTTGTTTGCCTTCAGGCATTTTGAAATCAATGAGCCTTCACGCCGTAAGACGGCCTCGAGAGGTTTGAACATCAGGAGCGCCTCAGAACGAACACAAGCGTCCCCTGAAAATCAAACCACTTGAAATTTGGAGAAGCGTCCCCATATTCATGCTTATCGGGTGCTTGAACGCCCCGCGCAGCGCGAGCTGCGGTGTTATTTTTGGAGAAAAATAGAAAATGGCTCAGGAAGTCCATGGTTTTCAGACCGAGGTCACCAAGCTTCTCGGTCTTCTTGCCAAGTCCCTTTACTCGAACAAGGAAGTGTTCCTTCGCGAACTCGTTTCCAATGCGTCCGACGCCGTCGACAAGCTGCGCTTTCTCTCTATCACGAAGCCCGAACTGACGGCCGACGATCCGATCTTCTCGATCCGCGTCAAGGCTGATGAAAAGGCCGGCACGCTCTCCGTCATCGACAACGGCATCGGCATGACGCTTGCCGAAGCCAACGACCACCTCGGCACGATCGCCAAGTCCGGCACCGAAGCCTTCATGGCTCAGCTTACCGGCGAGGAAAAGAAGGACTCCCAGCTCATCGGCCAGTTCGGCGTGGGCTTCTACTCCGCCTTCATCGTCGCCGACCGCGTGACGGTCATCTCCCGCAAGGCAGGCGCCAAGCCCGAAGAAGCCGTCATGTGGGAATCCGACGGCAACGGCACCTTCACCTCCGGCAACGTGACCCGCGAAGCCCGCGGCACCGAAATCATTCTTCACCTCAAGGAAGACGAAAAGGAATTCCTCGGCCAGTGGCGCCTGCGCGATGCCATCACCAAGTACTCCGACCACATCTCCACGCCGGTCTTCCTCTGGGAGGAAAAGGCTGCGGACAAGGACGAAAAGAAGGATGAAAGCGAAGCCGAAGTCACGGGCTCCTGGGAACAGGTCAACGATGCCCGCGCGCTCTGGACGCTTGCTCCGAAGGACGTCACCGAAGACCAGTACAAGGCCTTCTACAAGCATCTCACCCACGACTACGGCGATCCCCTCTGCTGGGCTCACAACCGCGTCGAAGGCGAGCTCGAGTACACGTCCCTCCTCTACGTTCCGCCGGAAGCGCCGTGGGACCTCTACTCTCGTGAAAAGCAGCACGGCCTCAAGCTCTTCGTGCAGCGCGTCTTCATCATGGACGATGCCGAACAATTCCTGCCAAACTACCTGCGCTTCATCCGCGGCCTCGTCGACACCGCCGACCTGCCGCTCAACGTCTCCCGCGAACTCCTTCAGGAAAGCCGCATCACCCAGAAGCTGAAGCGCGCCCTCACGAAGCGCACGCTCGACATGCTCGCCAAGCTCGCCGCCGACGACAAGGACAAGTACGCGATCTTCTGGAAGAACTTCGGCGCCGTTATGAAGGAAGGCCCGGTCGAGGACTTTGCAAACCGCGAAGCCATTCTCAAGCTCCTGCGCTTTGCCTCCACGAAGTCCGGCACGCCTGAGGAAAGCGTGAGTCTCGCCGACTACGTGGCCCGCATGCCCGAAAAGCAGAAGCACATCTACTACCTCACCGCCGGCAACTTCGAAACGGCCGTCAGCTCGCCGTACCTCGAAACCTTCCGCCGCAAGGGCGTTGAAGTGCTCCTGATGACGCAGCGCATCGACGAGTGGATGATGCAGGGCATGACCGAATTCGAAGGCCACGAGTTCATTCCGGTCACGGCCGCAGACCTCAAGCTCGGCGAACTCGCCGACAGCGAAGAGGAAAAGAAGCACGAGGAAGTCGTCCGCGAATCCTCCGGCCTCGTCGAACGCATCAAGAAGGCGCTCGGCGACCGCGTTGAAGGCGTTCGCGTCTCCTCCCGCCTCGTCGACAGCCCGAGCTGCCTCGTTGCAGACGCCGACAAGCGCCTCACCCCGCAGATGCGCCGCATGCTCGAAGCCGCCGGCCAGCAGGTCCCCGAAGACAAGGTGACGCTCGAAATCAATCCGTCGCATCCCCTTCTCAAGAAGGCCGAGGCCGAAAAGGACGAAACCGGCTTTGAAAAGTGGTGCGAACTCATGCTCGATCAGGCCGCTCTCGCCGATCAGGGCACGGTCAAGGATCCGGCCAAGTTCGTGAAGCTCATGAACGAACTTCTTCTGAAGTAAGCCCAT
>JAXZEJ010000341.1:0-2827 GCA_037424205.1 bacterium
GCACCCGCGCCTGCACCAGGCGCCGCCGACGCAGTCTCGGGCACGGCTTCGGGCGCCGGCGAAAGGCACTACACGCCCGTATTCTGGATCAAGCGGAACGACAGGGCGTCCGGTAGCGACGGCCAGGCGTTCAATGCCTTCCGCACCACCGGGCGCGCAGCGGTTGATGGCGGCACCTTCTTCGAGGATGGCGCGGGCGTATGCGAGGCACCCGTCGCAGCCGCACTGGCGGCACTGCGTTTGCGGGAGCAGGTCGTCGATTTCTTCAAGCGTTGTCATGGGTTCGGGATCGAAAGTTACCAAAGGGACTCTACTAGAAGCTGGCCGGGCTTGCCAAGGCGCGGAGAGACGATGCCGCGCGCCTTCATCAGGGCGCGGGTGTCTCGGATGAAGTCGGGATTGCCGCACAGAAGAAGGCGGGCGGACTCGGGCGTGAAGGCGCTCCCGGCCTTTGCTTCAAGAGCGCCGGATTCAATGAGGGCGGGGATGCGTCCGGCAAGCTCGCCTTCTTCGCGCGAAGCGGCAGTGAGAATCGTGAGGGGCACCTTCGTTTCGGAGGCGGCATAGGCGGCCAGACCGTCAACTTCGCTGCGTGTGCGAGCGCCGATGACGAGCACGAGCTTTTCCCATGCGGCGAGCGTCTTGTCGTCTCCCGTCATGGCCATGAAGGGTGCCAGTCCCGAACCCGTAGCAAGCATCCAGAGCGTGTTGCCGCCCGAAATCCTGGCGGGCAGAAGATTTCCCTGAGCACAGCCGTCGAGCAGAACTTCATCGCCGGGGTTGAGAGCGCAAAGTCGAGGCGAGAGCATTCCGCCTTCAACGATCTTTACGAGAAGGCGCAGGCTTGGAGCTTCGGGCGAGCCGGCGATCGAATAGGCTCGAAAGACGGGGTCCGCTCCTTGGACGGGCAGGCCGATGCGGGCGAACTGGCCTGCCTCAAAGGTCCAGCCTTCGGGGCGGGTGAAGACGAGTTCGAAGATGGCGGGAGCAACTTCGCGCCGGCTTGTGAGCTTGACGGTCTGCATGTCGGAGGATCTCCGTGGTGAGATGATGAAAAAAATGGCGGCTCCATGCAAGAGCCGCCATCGTCAGAGTGTTTCTCAGCGCTTGAGGAACTTCAGCTTGCCCTTGACGCCGTGATACTGGTCGGCGTCGTCGGGATAGGGCTTGCGGCGCGTGATGGAGGGCCATTCGCGGGCGAGCTCTGCATTGAGCGCGATGAATTCCTGCTGATCCTCAGGGACATCCTCCTCGGCGAAAATGGCGGCTTCCGGGCATTCGGGGATGCACACGGCGCAGTCGATGCATTCGTCGGGGTCGATCACGAGAAAGTTCGGGCCTTCGCGGAAGCAGTCGACAGGGCAGACATCGACGCAGTCGGTGCGCTTGCAGCCGATGCAGGCTTCGCAGACAACATGAGGCATTGAAGGAATCTCCTAGGATATTGGGGGACAAAATGTAAGGATCTAATTGTAGTCCTTTTGCATCCTTCCGACCATGTCCAAAAGATGTAATTTGGCAGTAGATGGCTATTACTTACTGTTTCAGCGTCGTTCATCTGTTGTTTCCGAACGATCTGGATTATTCTTGTGCCGTGCACTTTCCATTCAACGACGACCATGCCGCCCAGTCCCTCTTCAGAACAGATCGACGTCGCCCGCCAAGTCCGCCCGGATGCCGGGGACGGATTCACGCTCGTGCGCGATGTATCGCGCAAGATCGTGCATGTCGATATGGATGCTTTCTATGCTTCTGTCGAGCAGCGTGACAGGCCTGAGCTGCGAGGCCGACCGATAGCGGTTGGTCATGCTCAGGGGCGCGGCGTCGTTGCAACGGCAAGCTACGAGGCGAGGCGCTTCGGCGTGCACAGTGCCATGCCGAGCTCGAAGGCGCTAGAGCTTTGTCCCAATCTGATCTTTGTCGAGAACCGCATGAGCCATTACAAGGCGGTCTCTCGTCAGATCCATGAGATCTTTCATCGGTATACGGACATCATCGAGCCCATCAGTCTTGACGAGGCGTTTCTTGACGTGACCGTCAACAAGAAGGGGCTCGCCCTCGGCGTTGAGGTGGCCGTGGCGATCAAGCAGGCGATACGCGAGGAGCTTGGACTCGTCGCCAGCGCCGGCGTTTCCTACAACAAGTTTCTAGCCAAGGTGGCCTCCGACTGGAGAAAGCCCGACGGGCTCTGCACGATTCATCCGGAGAGAGCCATCGACTTCATCGACAGGCTTCCGATCGAGGCTTTCTGGGGCGTGGGGCCCGCTACGGCCGCCAAGTTTCATGCGCTTGGAATTCATACGGCCCCGGAACTGCGAGCCATACCGCTCTCCGATCTTATGCGTCACTTCGGACAGTCGGGTTATGACTTCTATCGTTTCGTGCGCGGCATCGATGATCGTCCCGTGCGCGCGTTCCGTGTTCGCAAGAGCGTCGGCTGCGAGCGAACCTTCGAGCGGGATATAAGCGATATTGAACGCCTGAGGGAAATCATCGGAGAGCTGGCTGCGGAATTGACCGTCCGGCTTGGCCGAGCGGACTTTGCGGGCTGCACGCTCACGCTCAAGGTCAGAAGCCATGACTTTTCGACGCGCACTCGATCCGTTACGGCTGATGTTCCGTATGACGAGAGCGTTTTGTCGCGCATAGCGGAGGACGCTTGCGGGCTTCTTGCCGGCATGGAGATTCCGCGGGGCGGTATTAGGCTTCTAGGTCTTACCGTTGCATCGCCCGCGCTCAAGGACGATGGACAGCCTTCTCTTTTTGAAGAATGAGAATCGGATAGGGGTGAGGACTTTATATCCTCAGCCCCTTCCACACCACCCAC
>JAXZEJ010000342.1:0-1323 GCA_037424205.1 bacterium
GCCCCGTCCTGATGCTTCGCGCCGACATGGACGCCCTTCCCTTCAAGAATGACGACGGCACGATCGAAGCGGTTCATGCCTGCGGCCACGACGGGCACAGCGCCATGGTTCTGGCTGCCGCCTCCGAACTCGCCGGCCGCGTCCGCCGCGGCACGCTGAAGATCCTCTTCCAGCCGGCTGAGGAAACGCTCCACGGCGCTCTCGAAACGATCAAGGACGGCGCCATCGACGACGTCGACATCGCTCTCGGCTGCCACGTCCGTCCGATTCAGGACATCCCGGCGGGCACCTGCGCCGCCGCCGTCCGCCACACCTCGAGCACGTTCTGCGACATCGTGATCCACGGCCGCACCGCCCACGCCTCCCGTCCGCACCTCGGCGTCAACTGCGCCGAAGTCGCCGCCGCCGTGACGCAGTCCATCGCCGCCATCAAGGGCGATCCGGCCAAGGTCTGGTCCTGCAAGGTGACGAGCATCGTCGCCACGTCCGCCGCCGTCAACATCATCCCCGACACGGCCACGCTCAAGCTCGACGTCCGCGCCCAGACGAACGAGCTCATGGACGAGCTCCTTGAAAAGATCCGCGCCGTCGCCGCCGGCTGCGCGGCCGCCTACGGCACCACCGCCGAAGTGATCCTTCCGGGCGTCGTCATCCCGGCCGCCGTCTACGACGAAGACCTCGTCGAGGAACTCTCCCAGACCATCCGCGAAGTCCTCGGCGACGACAAGCTCGCCCGCGACTGCGGCGGTGGCGGCGAAGACTTCCACTTCTTCAAGAAGCAGCGCCCGAACATCCGCGCCGCCTACTTCGGCGTCGGCGCCGGCTGCACCCCGGGCCTCCATGCCCGCAACATGACCTTCGACCCCAACCAGCTTGAAATGGGCGTCAAGGTCCTCACGGCCCAGGCCCTGAAGATCGTCGGCTAAGCCTTCGGACACCATCCGCAAACCGGGGGACCGTTCATGCGAACGGCCCCCTTTTTTTTCATGAAAACGCCTTCCCTGCCACGACGAATCGCCGCCGCACGCAACGCTCGAAGCGCCTCCGGCTCGAGCCGATCAGCCGTCATCTTCATACACCCGCCGCCCTTGAGCGCCTCTGACGCAATCATTTGACAACCAATGCATTCCACCCAATTTGATTTGACGCAGATCAAACAACGTTCGCGATATTCGAATCGTTCTCTTGAAAGTCTGCTAGGGTAGATAACGTTCGAGCCGCAGCCCATCGCGAACGCCGCATACAAACCATTCGGATCAGGATTTTGCTGGTACGCAGTTTTGAGGCGCTGTGCCTCGTACGTTTGCAAATCTTCTACATAAA
>JAXZEJ010000343.1:0-16018 GCA_037424205.1 bacterium
TGGTGGGTGGTGTGGAAGGGGCTGAGGATATAAAGTCCTCACCCCTATCCGATTGCGGTGAACATGAGAAAGGCCCCGCGGGAATGCCGCGGAGCCTGGTTCAGGGTTTGAGGTTCATGGCCTTTTGAGGCTTACGCTTCGTGATCCTGCGTCTTGCGGGGACGGCGGCGGAAGCGGTTGCGAAGGCCGCTCGTGCGGTGAGCCTTTTCCTGTGCGGGAGCCTGAGCTTCAGTTTGCACGAAGTGGCGCGGGATGTCGGCGGGCACGGCGGCAAGTTCGCCGAATTCGGGCGTCTGGCCCGTGAGGAACTTGTTGTCGTAGTCGTCGAGTGCGCGGCTCACGATCTTCGAGAGGCCGATCAGGGCGATGACGTTCGGAATGACCATCAGACCGTTGAAGAGGTCGGCGAGTTCCCAGACGAGCGTGACCTGAAGGAAGGAGCCCGCCATGAGGAAGGCCAGAACGAGGACGCGGTAGATCGAAAGGTAGCGCACGCCGAAGAGATACTTGACGTTCTGTTCGGCGAAGAAGTACCAGCCGACGATGGTCGTGAAGGCAAAGAAGAGCAGGCAGACGGCGACGAAGCCGTTGCCGATCGTGCCGAGACCGAGCGTGAAGGCCTTCTGGGTGAGCGCGATGCCGGTCGTCGTGCCGTCAAGAGCGCCCGTGCAGAGAATCACGAAGGCGGTCATGTTCACGACGACGAACGTGTCGATGAAGAGGCCGATGATGGCTGCAAGGCCCTGCTCGGCGGGGTGCTTGACTCGGGCCACGGCGTGGGCATGCGGGGTCGAGCCCATGCCGGCTTCGTTCGAGAAGAGGCCGCGGGCAACACCGTAGCGGATGGCTTCCTTGATGCCTGCGCCGATCACGCCGCCGGTGGCGGCCATCGGGTCGAAGGCGCCGACGATGATCATTTCAAAGGCATGCAGCACGCTTTCGAGGTTCGTGAAGATGATGGTAAGCGAGCCGATGATGTACACGAGGGCCATGATCGGAACCATCTTTTCCGCGAAGGAAGCGATGCGGCGGATGCCGCCGATGAAGATGAAGCCGGCAAGCATGAACGTGAAGATGCCGGAAACCCAGGTCGGAACGCTGAAGGCCGTTTCAAAGGCGCCGGCGATCGAGTTCGCCTGCACCATGTTGCCCACGAAGCCGAGGGCGATGATGATGGCGATCGAGAAGAAGGCGGCGAGCGTCTTGCTGCCGAGACCCTGGCTGATGTAGAAGGCAGGGCCGCCGGTCACGTTGCCGTGGGCGTCGCGGTTGCGGTAGAGCTGGGCGAGAACGGCTTCGGCGAAGATCGTTGCCATGCCGAAGAAGGCGGCGATCCACATCCAGAAGATGGCGCCCGGACCGCCCATGGTGATGGCGGTTGCCACGCCGGCGAGGTTGCCGGTGCCCACCTGGGCCGAAATGGCCGTGGCAAGCGACTGGAACGAGGACATGCCGTCCTTGTCGGCTTTTTTGCCGAAAAGCGTGATGCCGCCGAAGACTTGCTTGGTTGCAAGAACAAAGCGCTTGATCTGTACGAATCGAAGCTTGAAGGTGAAGTAGAGCCCCGTGCCTACGAGCAGGGGAATAAGGCCGTACATGCCCCAGAGCAGACTATTGATGCTCTGAACGATTTGAGTGGTCTGATCCACGATTATGACTCCGGTTTTTGCTTGTTGATTGCGGCAGTCTTCGGGAGGAGTTTTTCCCGAATCTGGGCCTTATGGTTCTGACCGGGGAGGCAGGAAGCGGACACTTGGAAACGTTCCTGCGGGCAAGCGGTGTTGATCAAGAATCACCCGGTCTCGGGGTCTCAGGCGTACCCCGAGCCTTCATTGTATGTAGATAAGTCAACTTGTTACGGGGTGTTGCCCGCGCATAGAGGTGATGGGCATTGTGCCTAGAACGGAGGGGAATGCTTGCGGGAGCGGCGGTGGTGACGGCTTGTGTTGGTATAAGCGAATTAACGGTCTTTTGATGCAAATCAATATGTATAGATGAAAGTTGTGAGTAGTTGATGTCGATTGACGACGGATGGGAGCGGCTTGAAGAGTCTGAATGCAAGGGACAGGCCTTTGCAGGCGGGCATGAGGAGGCGGGAAGGTGCTCGTCGGCTGATGCGGCGGTCGGCTAAAATGAACGCCTTTTCCTTCCCAGCATATTTTTGGAGCTCCTTCCGATGCGAAAGTTCATGCGCGGCGCGATTTACGTCGCCTTTGCCATGGTGGCCTTATGGATTGCCGTCAACGTCATTGCCATGGTCAAGTACGTGTTCGAATAAGCGCGCCGCCTGCTTTCAGAGCGCGGCAAGTCTTTTAGCCGTTTCGTCCGGACGGAATGCGGCGGTGCCGTAGCGCTTCATCTTGCGGCCGGCCTTGAGCACGAGCTTGTCCTTGCTGATGAGAACCTTCGCGCCGCCTGCGAGCGAGAGCGTAAAGAACTTCTGATCGAGCGGATCACGGCACTGGACCGTGATGATCTCGGCCGCCTCACTGATCCTATCCTCATCAACCGGCACGCTCCTGGCGCACCAAAGCGCAGTGAGGTGCGCCGCTTCGTCCTCGCTGCCCGTGAAGTTCGGGCGAGAGAGCACTTCCGCAAGCTCCATCATGGCTTCGTTCGAGCGAAGCGCATGAATGCGTCCTTCTTCGAGCGCCTTCCTCAGGTCTTCCGCATGGGGATCATTCCAGTAAATCAGGTCGAGCACGACATTGGTGTCGATGACGGCGGGAAGGCCGTGGGCGGATGCGCCTGCCTGGGGCAGGGCTTCGGCAGCCAGGCGGCTGCACAGGTTTTCGGAAAGCGGCATTGGAAATTTTTATTTTCGAGATGTTTCGGAGCCATGAAAAAAACTGTCTGAAGAAGAGGCTCCTGAAAGGATTATGGTAATTTTATCGAACGCATCACGTTTCGTAAGCCGAGCCTTCGCGGCCGGTCGCTGATGCGCTCCGGGCATCCTCGGACAGGATGCTTATCCTTTCAACAGCACATGGAATTTCTGCTCGATCCGGCCATATGGGTCGGTCTCATCACCCTCATCGTTCTTGAAATCGTTCTCGGGATCGATAATCTCGTCTTCATTGCCATCATTGCGAAGAAGCTTCCCGCTTCTCAGCAGAACAAGGCGCTGTACGTCGGCCTTGGACTGGCACTCGCAATGCGTCTCGGCCTTCTCTCCATCATGTCGTGGCTCGTCGCTCTTACGGATCCCGTCTTTTCCGTATGGGGACACGCCTTCTCGTTCAGAGATCTGATTCTGCTCGGCGGCGGTCTCTTCCTGCTCTTCAAGGCCACGACCGAACTTCACGAACGCCTCGAGGCGCTGCCGCATTCGGAAAATCACGGCGCGGGCAAGGCGGGCTTTTGGTTCGTCATCGCGCAGATTCTGATTCTTGACGCGGTCTTCTCGCTCGATTCCATCATTACGGCCGTCGGCATGGTCGACAATCTCTACGTGATGATGAGCGCCGTCGTCGTGGCCATGATCGTGATGGTCACGGCGATCCGGCCGCTGACCGACTTCGTCAACCGTCATGCGACGGTGGTCGTGCTCTGCCTTTCCTTCCTGCTGATGATCGGCTGCAGCCTGATCGCCGAAGGTCTCGGATTTCATATTCCGAAGGGGTACCTCTACGCCGCCATTGCGTTCTCCATTCTCATCGAGTTCTTCAACCAGCTTGCCGCGCACAATGCTTCTAAGAATCTCGAGCGCATGCCGTTTCGCGAACGAACGACGGATGCGATCGTGCGTCTGATGACGCGAACGCCCGGTCGTGAAAAGAGCGAGGAGCTGAAGAGCGCTGCTTCGCATGAGAGCTTCGGCCGCGAGGAGTGCCAGATGGTCGAGGGCGTGCTCACGCTTGCCGAGAGAAACGTGAAGACCATCATGACGCCGCGCAACGAGATTGCCTGGCTCAATTCCCGCCGAAGCTTCGAGGAAAACATGAAGCGCGTCCGGGATCTTCCGCACAGCAGCTTCCCGGTTTGCGACGGCACGCTTGAAAATGTGATCGGCGTCGTGAAGGCCAAGGATCTGATCGGCATGAGTCCTTCGTCCGAAGAGCTTGTCCGCTGTGCTTCCGAGCATCAGCCTCTCACCGTGCCCGAGACGATCAACGTCATCCGCCTCATGCAGGACATCAAGAGCTCTCAGGCTTCGCTTGTGCTCGTAACCGATGAGTTCGGCGTGATCCAGGGGCTTGCCACCTCGCATGACATTCTTGAGGCCATTGCCGGAGACTTTCCCGATGAGGGCGACAAGCTTTCGATCGAGGAGATTGACGGCGGATGGAGCGCGGAAGGAAGCGTCGAGCTTTTCCTCGTTGAACAGGTCTGCGGCGTCGACGGTCTGATGAACGTTCAGGGCGACTACGTAACGCTTGCCGGCCTGCTCCTTGATCGCATGGGCCGTCTGCCGGAAGTCGGAGACAAGATCGAAGAGGCGGGGCTTGTGTTTGAAGTTGCCGACGTATCCGGCCACCGGATCGAACGCGTGAAGATCACGCGCAAGCATGTGTCTCCCGAAGCATGAGACCGGACAATCAGGCTGATTGCAACCGCTTCTTGCTGTGGGCGGCAGGATGAATCCGCCGGGCATAAAATGAAATGACCGGCCGCCCGGCCCCTCCGGGCGGCATCTTCTCAAAGAGGAAAATATTATGGACATCGTCGAGCTTGTGCGCACGCGCTACACGACCAAACACTACGATCCATCCCGCAAGATCAGCGACAAGGATATGGCCGATCTGATGGAGGTGCTTCGCCTGTCGCCGTCTTCAGTCAATTCACAGCCCTGGCACTTCTTCGTTACCGGGACGGAGGAAGGCAAGGCCCGCGTGATGCCGGCCGTGCTCGACTTCAATCGTCCCCGCGTAGCCGATGCGAGCCATCTCGTCGTCTTCACGGTACCGGTTGAGTTTACGGAAGAACGCTTCCGCCGCCTTGCCGAGCAGGAGCTCGCAGACGGCCGCGTGACGGCCGAGGACGTCGCCTCCGGCGCCGCCGATGCGGGCCGCCGTCATTTCGTGGGCCTGCATCAGGTCTCGTCCGAAGAGCTGCTTTCCTGGGAGACGCGTCAGGCCTACATCGCCATGGGCTTCCTGCTCTGGGCGGCTGCCGAGCGCGGCATCGATTCGACGTGTCTTGAGGGTCTTGACATGGCGAAGATGGACGAGTGTCTGGGCCTTGCCGAAAAGGGCCTGCGAACGGTCTGTGCCGTGAGCCTCGGCTATCGCCTGTCCGACGACAGCAATGCCTCCCGTCCGAAGTCCCGTCTTCCGATGGGTGAAGTCGTAACGAAGTTCTGACGGCGCGGTGGAAAACCGCATGCCTGCATTCGGCCCGCATTTCCGATGGAGTGCGGGCCGAACCGTATCTGTCGGTTGCAGGCTGATGCATTCCGAAATTTTCCGAAGACTTATGGACAGCCTGCCATTTGGTAGACTGTCAGCAATTTGGAAAACGATGTTCCGGCGGAATGCCGGGCAATAGAATCAGAAAGATCACATTCAATAAGGCCACATTCGATGAACAAGCCGTGCACTCTTCTTCTTTCCGCATTGATGGCTTATTTTCTGCTCGCGCCGACGGCTTATGCGGCTGCTGACAAGGCCGAGCTCAAGAGCCGCATGGAGGCCGCGCAGAAGGTGCTGGGCGATCGTTCTTATCATGAGCGCTGGTCGCCCGAAGCTTCTCTGAAGACTGTTCGCGACGCCAAGGCTGCTAACGATGAGGGAGAACTCGTGCAAAAGCGCATTGATGCTGCGTTCAATGACATGAAGGCCTGGTGTCAGACCCGCTTTCTCGTCAACGCCTGCATTCAGGATGCAAGAGACCTGCATCACGAGCGCGAGATGGAGATCCGACGCGTCCGCCTCAGAGCCGACGAAATCATTCGCCTTGATCGGCTGAACGACCTCAAGGAACGCCGTGAGAAGGAAAAGCGTGATCCTCGACAGCCCATGCATCTCAGCGGAGGCACGAACGCCGCCGATGTCGAGGCCATGCAGTCCCGTGCGGAAGAACGCCGCGCCCGCGAGGAGGAAAACGAGCGGGCCTATGAGGAAAAGCAGAGGAAGGCTGCACGGGGCGCAGCCGAGCATCGCAATCCTCTCAAGATGAAGAGCCTCCCGAAGGATGCTTCGAAGCCGGTTGACTCTCATGTGGGCCGCACCGCGGCCGATGTCGAGGCCAAACAGGCCGAGGCTGCCGAACGCAGGGCCCAGGAGGCGGCCAATCTCGAGGCCTACGAGGTGAAGCAGGCGGAAGCCAGAAAGCGCCTTGAGGAAGCGGAGTCCACTGCGGCCAAGAACAAGGCCAAGCGAGAGGCTCGTCGCGCAAACCTCAACAAGACGCTTGAGGAGCGCCGTGCGGCTCAGGATCGCTATGAGGAGTCTCAGAAGAACCGCGACTCCGGCCTCTCGAAGTATTTCTAAGGCGCAGGACAAATGCAGGAAAAAGACCTGAATCCGCGTCTATGGGACGCATCGACGCCGCTTGAGCAGCGAGTGGCTCTGGCCTTTGAGGAACACGGTCCTCTCGCCAAGGCGGTCAAGGGCTTTCGAGCTCGAGACAGCCAGCGCGAATTCGCCGTTGCGGCGGCCCGCGCCGTTGAGCAGAAGAGCCTTCTCGTTGCCGAAGCCGGAACAGGCACCGGCAAGACGTTTGCCTATCTGACGCCGGCGCTGCTTGCGGGCGCAACCTGCGTCATATCAACCGCAGGCAAGTCGCTTCAGGACCAGCTCTGCTCAAAGGACCTTCCGGCGCTTCGCGATGCGCTCGGCGTGCCCGTCAAGGTCGCGCTTCTCAAGGGAAGGGCCAACTACGTCTGTCTCTATCGCCTTGAGGTGACCGCATCCGACGGGATGCTCCCCGAACAGAATTCCTACCTGAAGTTCAGAAAGATCCAGCGCTTTGCCGCCGTGACGAAGACGGGCGACAGAGCCGAGCTTCCGGACGTGCCCGAGGACGACCGTCTCTGGCCGCTCGTGACCAGCACGCGCGAGAACTGCCTCGGCAAGGACCGCTGTCCGCACTACGAAGAATGCTTCGTGAAGAAGGCTCGCGAAAATGCCATGCAGAGCCAGGTCGTTGTGGTGAACCATCACCTCTATCTGAGCTCAATGGCGCTCAAGCGCGAATCCGATGCGATTGACGGCATGCTGCCGCAGGCCGCGCTCACCGTGATCGACGAAGCGCACCAGCTTCCCGGCATTGCCTCGAACTTCTTCGGCACGAGCTTTTCGACCTACGACATCGAGACCGTCTCGATGGAGGCCCGCCGCCTCGGCCGCACGAAGTGCAACGACGGCGCCGACTGGGAAATCATCTATGACCGAGTGCTCAAGGCCGGACGTGAATTCAGGCTGGACGCCCAGCGGATCGGCTTGACGGACGGCGCAAGGCTCGATGTTTCTGAAATCGAGAATTTCGGCGAGCTCTATCCGGGCTACGAGCGCCTGCGTGCGGCCTTCACCGCCATGGGCGACGCGATGGCGGCCAACAAGGGCCGCGACAACGAAATGGACACGCTCGCCGAGCGTCATGCCGAGCTTCTCGAGCAGATGGATGCCTGGACGAAGATCTTTGAAAAGTGCCGAAACGGAGGGGGTGAAGAGCTGAAGTCCGTTGAGGCGTCGGAACCTGAACCTGCCGATGCGGGCGGGGACGGTGAGGAGAAGGCGCCGGCAAAGGCTCGTGATCCCAATGCGCAGGTTCAGTGGCTTGAAGTGAGCTCGCACGGCATTCGCTTCAATCTGACGCCGCTTACCTTTGCGGACGAATTCCGCGAGATGCGCGAACGCGAGGGAGGCGCCTGGGTCTTTACGTCCGCAACGCTTTCGAGCGGCGGAAAGTTCGACCTTTTCAAAAAGCGCCTCGGCATAGGCGAATGTGTCGAACACACGTGGGAGAGCCCCTTCAACTACTGGGAGCAGGGCTGCTTCTATCTGCCTCAGATGCCGCCGCCCGCCAACAACACGGCGATGCATACGCACAACGTGGTGGAAAAGGTCTGGCCGCTCATCAACGCGGCCGGCGGACGCACGTTCATTCTCTGCACGTCGCTTGCCGCCGTCAGGGCTGCGGCGGACGAGCTGCGCGCACGGCTTGAGGCCAACGGAAATCCCTATCCCTTGTTCGTGCAGGGAGACGGACCCAAGATGCGCCTCATCGAGGATTTCCGCGCGCATGGCAATGCGGTGCTGGTGGGGTCGATGAGCTTCTGGGAGGGTGTCGATGTCAAGGGCGAGGCGCTTTCGCTCGTTGTGCTCGACAAGCTGCCCTTTGCGCCGCCCAATGATCCGGTGATGCAGGCCAGAAGCCGCGCCGTTGAGGAATCCGGAAAGCGGCCCTTTGACGAGATTACGCTTCCCGAGGCGGTGATCACCCTCAAGCAGGGCTCGGGCCGCCTCATTCGCTCCGAGGACGATCGGGGCATGCTCGTCATCTGCGATCCGCGCATTCTCAACAAGAGCTACGGCAAGATCGTGCGCGACAGCCTTCCCGACTTCTACTGCACGCGCAGGGAGGAGAAGGCGCTCGAGTTCTTCCTGAATCCCGAGCGTTTCAAGGAAGGCTTGTACAGCAGCTAGCCTAGCGAACGAACTTCGCGACCGTTTCGACGTGCAGCGCGCCCGGGAAGAGATCCACGGGCGCGATTTTTTCAATGCGCCAGCCGAGTTCGATGAACTTCGCGGCATCGCGGGCGAAGGTCTTCGGATTGCAGGAGACGTAGACGAAGCGCGTCAGCGGCAGGCTCGTCAGCATGACGGGCACAGAGTCTTCAAGCCCCTTGAAGGCCGGGTCAAGAATGGCCGCGGCAGGCTTGATGCCCTGTGCGATGAGCTTGGGGAGCTCCGATTCAACCGCGCCGGCATGAAAGACGGCGTTGTCGATGTCGTTGCGCTTGGCGTTGATCTTTGCGCGCTCGATCGAAGCGGCGACGATGTCGATGCCGACGGCTTTTGCGCAGGCCTGAGCGCCGAGAAGCGTCATCGTGCCCACGCCGCAATAGAGGTCGAGGAAGACCTCGTCCTTCTCAAGCGCCGTCCATTCGAGCGCCATGGCATAGAGTTTTTCCGTCTGGCCGGGATTGACCTGAAGAAAGGTCTCGGGGCGCACGGCAAAGCGCAGGCCGCCAATCGTCGTCTCAATCCCGTCCGTGCCGGCGATGTGCAGGCTGTGACGGCCGAGCACGGCGTTGCCCGGCGTCGGATGCAGGTTGAGAAAGACGCTCGTGACGCCTTCTTCCAGGAGCTTCTTGGCAAGCTTTTCGACAAAGGAGCGCACTTGGGGCGTTTCGCTGTGAACGCAGAGCGTGAAGAGACGCTGCGGCTTTTCAGGATCCATCCCCTCTCTCATGACGATTGTGCGCACGTCGCCTTCTCGGTGTGATTCGTTCCACGGAGAGAGTTCGGAGAGCGAAAGCATGAAGGCGGCAGTCTTGGCGGCCATTGCCATCCAAGCGGGCGTTTGCGGGCAGTTCGAGGATTCGGGAACCGGGAAGTGCGAGCCCTGGGCATACATGGCAAAGTACCAGCGGCCCTCCGGATCTACGCCCGGGTAGAGCACGGCCTTGTTGCGAAAGCCCGGCGTGAAGACGCCGTTCTCGTGCGGCGCTTCAACCAGCGGCAGGGGGGCGGGCGCCTCGACGCCCGATTCGGCGAGCGCGCCGGTAAGAAGCCGGCGCTTGATGGCGGCCTGGCCTTCCGGGGTCAGGGAACCGAGCGTGCAGCCGCCGCAGGCGGGCTTGGCCGCATGAGCAGGACAGGGCGAAGCGGCGCGCCATGGACTCTGCCTGGTGACCGTCACATACTGTGCGACGCTTGAGCGCGTGCCGCGTGCGGGCGGATCGACTTCGGCGGTGACCTCGTCTCCGGGGAGTGCTCCGGGAACGAAGATGCGAAGACCGTCTTCATAGGCGATGCCTGCCCCTGTGGAGGCGATGTCGGTGATGTTGAACTGCCTGGTCGTCATCGGAAAGGGAACCTGGAGTGGAATTTAAAAGAAAAATTCGGGGAATTTCGGCGCTTCGCAGATCGGGCGGATGCGTTCGCGCACCTGAGCCTTTGCGGCAAGAGCGGCTTCCGGATAGTCGCGGTGGCCGTCGGGGCATGCCTCGATGCAGGCCTTGCAGCCAATGCACAGGGAGACGTCCTTCACGCGCATGCTGAACGGATCGATGATGTCCATGGGACAGGCGTCGGCGCAGCGGCCGCACATGCGGCAGGCGGTGTCGGGCTGGGGGGCGACGACCGTCTTCGGGTAGGGGCGAAGCTCGCCTTCGCCGGGCAATTCGGGATTCGGACGGGCCGTGCCGTTCTGAAGGCTTTCAAGAACCTTGCGGGCGAATTCTCCGGCCGAAAAGCGGTCGGCGTCGTTGGGGCGGCCGGCGCCGAATTCGGGGAACTGGCTGTGCTCGACGGGGAAGGCGGCGCCTGCGGTGACAACAAAGCCGGCGTCTCGAAGGACGGAGGCCAGTTCGCGAAGCGTGTCCTCATGTGCGCGGCAGCCGTAGGCGGCAACCGGAATGGCCGTCGCGCCGCTGCCTGTCCATTGGGCAAGCGACTGCATTGGAAGAGGTACGCGGCCGAAGTAAACGGGAACTCCGACGAAAACAAGGTCGCCCGGCCCGAACGTGCGCGGTTCGTCGCGATCCCAGCGGTCTGTGAGGTCAAGCTCTTCGACGGGAATGCCGCTGCCGGCAAGTCCCTGGGCGAGCATGCTCATGAGGCGGCGGGTTCGGCCCGTGGGGGAAAAGCGGGCGACGATGATGCGGTTGGGAGTCATGGTCAAGGTTCCTTTGCGTGTGGGGATTCGCCGCGGGCGGGCGAGGCGGGCTGCATATTCTCAGGCAAAAGCGAGAACGAGGAGCACCGTGCTGCACACAATGATAGCCAAGACTGCGGGAAGAGACGCGCGGAGAATGCCGGAGGCGACGCCGCGAAGAAATGCGGGAAGCTCTTGAGGCGGAAGCTCGGCCGAGCGGATCCGGAGCTCATGCCTGAGCGCAAGGAGCACGACCAGATAGAGAATGCCCAGGACGAGGAAGACTGAGGCGATGTAGTGAAGGGGCGAGGCCTGTTCGAAGACAAGCCCCGCCGTGAGGGCGGCCGCAAGCGCGAAGCCCAGGGAGCCTCTCCAGAGAGGACGGTGCGCGCGGTACTCCTGGCGGAGCACCGCGAACACGAGGCTGCGTGCGGCTTCCTCTGTCATCAGAGGCTGCCGCCGGCGACGACCAGCACGAAGAGCGGGCTGACGATGCCGATCATGATGCGAATGAACCAAAGGGTCGCATTGGAAAGCGGACGGGCGGCCGTCAGCTCCCTTTTCATCGCAGGCCAGGCAATCCAGGCGGCGGCGATGGCGATGCCGAAGGTCGACGTCGGCATGCCGACGTTGGAGGTCACGTAGTCGAGCAGGTCGAAGATCGTCTTGTTGAAGAACTTGACGTCGCTCCAGGCACCGAAGGAGAGCGTGGAGGCGAGGCCTACCAAAGTGCTGCCGGCAACGGTGATGGAAATGGCCGTCGAGCGGCGCAGGTTGAACTGGCGGGTGAGGAGCGCCGTGCAGGCTTCGAGCATCGACACGGACGAGGAGAGCGCGGCGACGACCAGGCAGACGTAGAACATGACGGCAAAGAGCTGGCCGAACGGCATCTTCGAGAAGACGGCGGGCATCGTTACGAAGGTGAGGCCCGGACCGGCAGTCGGGTCAAGTCCGAAGGCAAAGACGGCGGGAAGCACCATCAGGCCGCCGAGGATCGAGGACATGATGGCGAGGACGGCAACCCAGCCCACGGCGCCCGGAAGGTCCGCCTTGGGGCTCAGATAGGAGCCGTAGGTGATCATCGTGCCGGCGCCGAGCGAGAGCGAGAAGAAGCAGAAGCCCATTGCGTTGAAGAGCGCGGAGGCATTGAATTCCTCCCAGCGAGGCGCAAAGAGATATTCGACGCCGTTCCAGCCGCCGGGAAGCGTCAGGCCGCGCACGATGATGATGAGCATCAGGATGAAGAGCGTGGGCATGAGCACTTTGGAGACGCGCTCGATGCCGCTTTCAATGCCGCGCAGCACGACGATGGTCGTCAGCCCCAGAAATACCAGCAGATAGATGAAGCTGAGCTCGCCGTTGGAGACGAAGGCGCCGAAGTGCGAGCCGAGCAGTTCCGGATCGCTGATGAGGCCGCGTCCGAGGATGGCGTCGATCATGTACTTGACGCACCAGCCGCCGACGCACGAGTAGAAGGAAAGAATCAGGAAGACCGTAAAAACGCCTATGCCTCCGAAAAAGCCCCAGCCGCGGCCGCAGACCTTGGTGAGCGAGGCCATCGGACCTTCTCGGCCGGCTCGTCCCATGGCGAATTCGGCGACCAGAAGCGAAATGCCGACGGTGAGCGTAAAGAAGATGTAGGGCAGCATGAAGACGGAGCCGCCGTTCGTGCCGGCCATGTAGGGAAATTTCCAGATTGCGCCGAGACCAACGGCGGAACCTGCACTCGCGAGAATGAAGCCGAGGCGGGAGCCCCAGCCGGCTGATGTTTTCTTTTCGGACATAGCTTGAACTCCGATGATTATTATGATTTTATTTCCTGCCGGCCGTATCGGGGGCCGGTCGGCAGGTCTTGGTTGGCGGGAACTAGAGACTTAGAAGAGGCCGAGGCCCTTGAGCATCACGACAAGAATGAGGACCGGCGCAAGGAAGCCGGCCATGATGCGGTAGCTCTTGAGGAGAAGGCCGGAAGCGGGCTTGACGAGCGAAAGCTGCTTGACGGTTGTGGGCCAGGCGAGCCAGGCCGTGACGATGGCCAGACCGATCACGCCGATCGGCATGCCGATGTTGGACGTGAGGTAGTCGAAAAAATCGAAGAAGGTCTTGCCGAAGATCTTGACGTTCGAGAGCGTGCCGAAGCTGAGCGCAGAGAGCGTGCCGAGCACGGCTAGGATCGTGCCGGTGATCGCAACGCCGGCCGGACGGCTGATTTCGAATTCGTCGCGCAGGAACTGGACGGACATTTCAAGGATCGAGATCGAGGACGTGAGGGCCGCAACGAAGAGGCAGACGTAGAACGTAATCGCGAAGAAGTGGCCGAACGGCAGCTGGGCGAAGACGGCCGGCATGGTCGCAAACGTAAGGCCGGGGCCTGCATCGGGAGAAAGGCCGAAGGCAAAGACGGCCGGCATGATCATCAGGCCGCCGAGAATGGCGGAGAGGACCGCGAGGAAGACGATCCAGGAGACGGACGTGGGCAGATGAACCTTGTCGCTCAGGTAGCTGCCGTAGTTCATCTGGGAGCCGGAGCCCACGGAAAGCGAGAAGAACGCAAAGCCCATGGCGTTGAGAAGCGACTCGCTCGTAAAGGCGGAAAGGTCCGGCTTGAAGAGGAATTCGACCCCCTTCATGGCGCCGGGCAGCATGAGGCCGCGCACGATGAGCACGAGCATCAGGATGAAAAGGAGCGGCATGAGAATCTTCGAGACGCGCTCGATGCCCTTTTCAACGCCGAAGTAGACGACGAAGGCCGTTGCGCCGAGGAAGCCGAGGTGCGAGAGCACCGGAGCAACGTCGGAGGATGCGAAGGATTCGAAGGCGGTGCGCATCATGGCCGGATCGTTGATGATGCCGTTGCCCATGAAGGCCTGAACCATGTAGTAGACGCACCATCCGCCGACGACGGAATAGAAGGCAAGAACGAGGAAGCCCGTGAGGACGGATGTGTAGCCGATGATGCCGACGCCCGAGCCGCCGAGACGGCGGAAGGCGCCGGCTGCGCCTGCGCGCACGGCGCGGCCCATGCACATTTCACCGATGAGGAGCGTAAGGCCGATCGTGATGGTGAAGAAGATGTAGGGAAGAAGAAAAATGGAGCCGCCGTTCGTGCCGGCCATGTAGGGGAACTTCCAAATTGCACCGAGACCAACGGCCGAGCCCGCGCTCGCGAGAATGAACCCGAGACGCGAACCCCATGTAGAGCGTTCTGTCATTTCTATCTGTCTTTGATTGTTGATTGTGATGACGGTCCGGCGTACTGGGGCCGGACCGTCGTTCGGGGGATTTATTGTTTTTTTATTGCGTCCGTTCGGCGTCAGATGAGGCCGGAGACGAGAACCACGAGCACGAGGATCGGGGAGAAGCCGATCATCATGAGGCGAAGGAACTTCACGGCGCCGTCGGAAAGGCCGGTGTTGCGCGTGATGTTTTCGCGAATGACGGGCCAGCACCTGACGCCGGCGAGCCAGAGAATGATCAGGCCGCCGATCGGGAGCGAGATGTTGCTCGTGAAGAAGTCGAAGACGTCGAAGATCGTCTTGCCGCCGAAGAAGGTGACGTCGGAGAGCTTGCCGAACGAGAGGCAGGGCAGGGCGCCGACAACGGCGAGGGCGAGCGTGGCAAGCATGGCGGCGCTGGCGCGCTTGAGCTTGTGCTCGTCGACGAGGAAGGCGACGACGATTTCAATCATCGAAACGGACGACGTGATGGCCGCAACCGCGATGCAGAGATAGAAGATGATCGCGAAGAGCTGGCCGAAAGGAAGCTGGGCGAACACGGCGGGCATCGTGATGAAGGTGAGGCCGGGGCCGGCCGTCGGGTCAAGACCGAAGGCAAAGACGCTCGGCATGATCATCAGGCCGCCGAGAATCGAGGCGATGACGGCGAGGAACGTGATCCAAAGGCAGCCGTTGACGAGATTCGATTCCTGATCGAGGTACGAGCCGTAGGTCAGCATGCAGCCGCAGCCGACGCAGAGCGAAAAGAACGTGAAGCCCATGGCCTGCAGCAGAGCGCTCCAGGTGAAGGCGGACGGATCGAACTTGAAGAGGAATTCAAGGCCGCTCATGGCGCCGGGAAGCATCAGGCCGCGCACGATGAGCACGAGCATCATCACGAAAAGGAGCGGCATGAGGAACTTGGAGATGCGCTCGATGCCCTTCGTGACGTCAAGCGCCACGATGAGGCCGTTCAGAAGCAGGAAGAGCCACTGGAAGCCAAGTGCCTGGACCGGGTCGGACACGAAGCTGCCGAAGTGCTTGCCGAGCTCGGCTTGGTCGCTGATGAGGCCGGAGCCCGTGGCGGCTTCGGCGAAGTAGGCCAGCGTCCAGCCGCCGATGGCGGAATAGAAGCACAGGACCAGAAAGCCCGTGAGAACGCCGAGGTAGCCCGCAGGAACCCAGGCGCGGCCGGCCAGATTGCGGTAGGCCGTCACGATGCCGCCGCGGCCCGCACGGCCGAGCGCCACTTCGGCGATCAGCAGGGCGGCGCCCACGGTGAAGGTCATGAGAATATACGGAAAGAGAAAGGCGCTGCCGCCGTTCGTGCCGGCCATGTAGGGGAACTTCCAGATGGCGCCGAGGCCAACGGCTGCACCGGCACTTGCCAGAACGAAGCCTATTCGGCTTGTCCAGGTCTTTCTCTGTGCTTCTGACATAAAAAACTCCTGGTTTGCCGTCCGCCGGGTGTCGGTGGCGAAGCGGACGTGCCGGCGGTCTGAAACGCGCCTGCTTACTTTTGATGTTGATCGCGGAAATGCCGTCATCAGGTGCGCAGCCGATGCTTTTATTGTTGTCGCATTTGTGCGTCTGCGCGGGCGGAATCATGGCAACTGTAAGAATCGTAACAGGTTGGAGGTGTTTTTATCTAGGTAAAACAACTCAGATTCGGCAGACGGGGTCAACAAGCGGGCAATGATGGAGGCCTTTTTTCGGACTCCTTGACGTCATTGCGGAAAAAACGATTCGCGGGACGGCGCAGCGTGAGGCAGTCGACGGCTCGGAAGCTTCAACAACTGGTTGCAAAAGCATGCGTGCGGAAATATCGCCGGCGACGATAATGAAAGATATAGCATCATTTTCGAAGGACATCGAGGAGAAGCATTTATGAAGAAGACCGTTCTTGCCATCTGCGCCGCCTCTATCTGCGCCGCGACCCTTGCTCCTGCCGCCTGGGCGGCCGAACCCGTCGTCACGCCGGCGTTCGTTGAAATTTCACTTCAGGGTGAAGCGGCCATGACCGTTGCCAATGACGAGGC
>JAXZEJ010000344.1:0-1577 GCA_037424205.1 bacterium
TGCTTCCCGACACGCTCGGCCCCGAAGCCGACGACGTGACGGCTTCGGGCGGCTCGAACGGCGACTCCGCCGCGATTCTGCCGCTTCACAAGGCCGTCGAGCCGCAGTGGGAGCAGCGCCCGAGCTGGGAAATCTGCCGCGGCATCGCCAAATATCTCGGCAAGGAGGAGGAATTCACGGGCGGCAAGACCCAGCTCGAATGGATCGAATGGTGCTACAACGAAACGCGCGCCAAGATTCCTTCGCTCCCCGACTTCGCCACCTTCTGGAAGACGGGCCCGGCTCACATCCATGATCTGCGCAATGCCGGCATCGCGCTCGAATCCTTCCGCAAGGATCCGAAGGCCAATCCGCTGAAGACGCCGTCGGGCAAAATCGAGATTTATTCGGAACGCCTTGCGAACATTGCGAAGAACTGGGTTCTCCCGAAGGGAGATGTCATTTCTCCGATTCCGATGTTCGTGCGCACCTGGGAAATGCCGGGCGACGCGCTGCAGAAGAAGTATCCTCTCCAGTGCTACGGCTACCACGGCCACGGCCGCATTCACTCGACCTTCCACAATCTGCCCGCGCTTCGCGAGCAGTTCCCGGACGAAGTGCTGGTGAACGTCCTCGACGCCGAATCCAGAGGCATCCGCTCCGGCGACAAGGTCCGCGTCTTCAACGACCGCGGCGCCGTCGAGCTTACCGCGAAGGTCACGCCGCGCATCATGCCGGGCGTCGTTTCGATCCCGCAGGGTGCATGGTACAAGCCCGTGACGAAGGACGGCCGCAGGGTCGACGTCGGCGCGAACATCAACACGCTCACGTCGCTGCGTCCGAGCCCGCTCGCCAAGGGCAACCCGCAGCACACCAACCTCGTTGAAGTCGTCAAGGCCTGAGCATAAGGAGAACAGAACATGACAAAGCAATACGGTTTCGTCGTCGACGTCTCGCGCTGCACGGGCTGCAAGACCTGTGCGGTGGCGTGCAAGGACGCGCACAACCTTCCCGTTGGCCTCAACCTTCGCCGCGTGCTCGAGGAAGCGGGCGGCGGCTGGCGCCAGGACCGCATGACGGGCGCATGGCATCAGGACGTCCATGCCTGGTACGTTTCCATTTCGTGCAACCACTGCGAGGATCCGGCCTGCGTGAAGGTCTGCCCGACCAAGGCGCACTACAAGCGCGCCGAGGACGGCCTCGTCGTCATCAACCGCGATAAGTGCATCGGCTGCGGCATGTGCGCCAAGGCATGCCCGTACGGCGCTCCGCAGCTCGACGAAAAGGCTCGCAAGATGACGAAGTGCGACGCATGTCTTGACCGTCTCGAAAAGGGCGGACAGCCCATCTGCGTCGAGGCCTGCCCGCAGCGCGCGATTCATTTCGGCGAAATCGCCGAGCTTCGGAAGACATACGGCGAATGCGCTCAAACGGCGCCTCTTCCCGACCCGTCGCAGACAAAGCCCGCGCTCGTGATCGTGCCGTCGCCAAAGGCGCACTGATCGGCGCAGCTGAGAGGCGAAGACCTCATGTCTTCGCCTTCTCGTGGTGTGCCAGGCATGGGCACAATCTAACGGGTGGAAGTCCCGAGCGCAGGG
>JAXZEJ010000345.1:0-2315 GCA_037424205.1 bacterium
CAATGGGAGACATTATTTTTCAATATTCCGTCACCGGGAATTTCATGTAGAACGGAATGGTCAAAATGCCGTCGCTGCGGCCGACGTTGTAAAGCCCGGCTTTGATCGCCGGGTTGACATGGTATTTTTCCGGGTGTTTCATGCAATGCCTACACTTTTTCCAGCGACTTTTGCTTGCAGGTTGACACTTTTTCGTCAAAAAGCATGTCTTTGCATGTCGTCGATCAGTCAAAGCGCATGCAGATGCCCGATGTCACGCACCTTTCAATGCGAAATTCGACCGGTTTTTTTCCGAAGGTTCTGGCGATTCGTGTGAGCCTGAAAAAGGGCGTGCCGACCGGAACGTTGCACAGCTCTGCCAGGAGCCCGTCTGCGACGACGGCTTCAACGCAGTTGCTCGCGTCCGTTATGACGAGTCCGAACATGTTTTCGTAAAAGCGGTAGACGCTGCCGGCACAGTCAACGATGCCCGCCAGGGCTTCCGTGCTGAGTCCTTTTGCGGCGTCGGCTGCCAGGAAGATTTCATCGTCGCCAAAGGACTTTTTGTCGAGGAACAGGTGGCGTCGGAGATGGTAGACGGGTGTTGAGACAGGAATGCGGAGGTGTTTGGCAGGCGTTTCCGGCGCCGAAATGACTTCGCAGGTCAGAAGTTCGCTCGATAAACGCAGGATGGTTCCGTCAATGCGCTGAAAGCGTTGGAAGGAATTCCAGAAGCCGCCGTTGGCATAGCTCTTGATATAGGTGCCGTAGCCGTGACGGCGCTCGAGAATGTTTTCCGCCACGAGTTCGTCCACGGCGTGGCGGACTGTTCCGATGGAGATGCCGAAGAGTTCGGCAAGCCTGGTTTCGGACGGAATGGCTTCGCCGGGCTTCCAGGCGCCGGCGGAGATTGAGTCGAGAATCGAGGCCTTCGCCTGAAGGTAGAGCGGCTGGCGCTGAAGCGTAAGAAAAGGCTGTTTTAGGGGCGACGGCATGATGGTTTCGGGTTAACGAGAACATATATATGTTAATTGGACGACAAGCTTTTGAGAAGTCCTTCTGTTGAAAAATATCCGTGTTGCGCAGGGATTGTCCCTTCGCAGATCCCTTTGGATTGAAAAAAGATGGAAGACCTCGAACAGTATGGGCGGGAAGCCGTTGCGCTTCGCCGCCGCATTCACCGCCGTCCTGAAGAAGGCTGGACGGAATTTGAGACCGAATGGCTTGTTGTAGGCAAGCTTCGCGAATTGGGCTGGACGCTCAGGACGGGCACGCAGGCCGTGAAGCCCGAAGCCGTCATGGGCAGAAGCGAAGAAATCGTTGCCAAGGCTATGGAGCGTGCCCGCGAACACGGCGTTCCGCAGGCCTTCCTTGACGAAATCGAAGGCTATACGGGCGTGATCGCCGAATTCGACACCGGTCGTCCGGGGCTCTTTACGGGCTTCCGTTTCGACATGGACTGCGTGATGGTCGACGAAAGCACGGATCCCTCGCACCTTCCCGCAGCCGAAGGCTTTGCGTCCGAAATTCCGGGCTCGATGCATGCCTGCGGCCATGACGCCCATACGGCCTCGGGTCTTGCGCTTGCGCATTGGATCGTGGACAACAGGGAGAAGCTTTGCGGCCGCTTCCGTCTGATCTTCCAGCCGGCAGAGGAAGGCACGCGCGGCGGCTATCCGATGGCTCAGGCCGGTGCCGTCGACGGTCTTGACTGGTTCTATGGCGCACATGTCGGCGTTTACTGCGGACCGGGCGAGCTTGGCGTCTGCACGGGCGGATTCCTTGCGACGACGAAGATCGACATCCGCTTCACGGGCGTCCCGTCTCATGCGGGTTCGGATCCGGAAAAGGGCCGCAGTGCTCTGACGGCTGCGGCTTCCGCCGCCCTCATGATGCAGGGCATTCCGCGTCACGGCGAAGGCACGACGCGCATTGCCGTCGGCAAGCTGATTGCCGGCGAAGGACGCAACGTGACGCCCGTGCATGCGCTTTTGCAGGTTGAAACCCGAGGCTCAACGCACGAAATCAACCAGTTCATGGCTGAAAACGTCCGCAGGATTGCCGAAGGCTGCGCCGATGCTGTCGGCGTCAAGGTCGAAGTGTCGAAGGCGGGCGAAGCCACAACGCTCAAGACGACCGAAGAAGGATGCCGCATGCTGGACGCCGTCTGCAATGAAGTCGCACCCGGCCATGTGAAGACGCTTGACGGCTGCAACGGTTCCGAAGACTGCACGTGGCTCTGCAGGCGTGCGGTCGAGCAGGGCGCTCAGACGGGCTTCTTCCTCTTCGGCTGCCGTCATCACGGACATCACCGTTCGGATTTTGAAATTCAGGAT
>JAXZEJ010000346.1:0-4690 GCA_037424205.1 bacterium
GTCGCCGTCTCCCCAGGTGGATCACGCTGCCGCCGAACACTTCGAGACGGCGCAGTTCTCACCCCCCATGCCGGCTATCGAAAAGAAGCTGATCGTGACGTTTTACCTTGCTAAGGATATCCAGTGGTCCGCGTTCGGTCGACTCTGTCGGGCAGCGGGGACGAGTAGGCGCCATGCAGCCGATGATCTGATGGCTGCCGAGTGGCTGCTAGGGAACTTGCTCCGTCGGCTCTACGATGTCTGAACAAGATTTTTGCTGTTTAGTGTAAGCAGACGTAAAAAGAGGGGTGCAGACCTTGAAACAGGTTTCTTATACTTTGCTCATGAATTAGTACGAAGCTGTGAATCAGCCAACTTGAGCGCACGCGCAGGCCGAAGTGTATCTGTAGCAAGCGCTCAAGGCGCTAGTTCTTCTCTGAGTCGCGGCCGCAAGGGTGACATCGAGAAACTCCGAAGAAAGACGAAAAGGGCGACTTCGAAAGAGGCCGCCCTTTTTCTATTGATGGTTCGCTACCTTAGGGCAGTTTGCTCCGAGGTCGGGGCGGGGAGAAATCCTCGCCCTCTCTAATTACTTGGGTTACCTATGAAGAAAGCTATTGTGGCGGCCATTGCGGTCGCCTTTTTCGTTTCTACAGCTGCGGAAGCACGAGGTGGTCGTGGGTTCAGCGGCGGTCGTTCGTTCTCCCGTCCTGCTCCCGCGAAAACCTATGCCCCTAAGCGCACGACCGTCGTGAAGAAAAATACGACCGTCGTCAATCAAACGGTTCACCAAAACACCACCTCCAGTGGTGGCGGCTTCTGGTCGACTGTCATGGGGGCCGCCGCAGGCTCTATGGCTGGCAATGCCATTTACGACGCAGTGACAAAGGACGACGAACCGAAGCAGCCGGCACAGACTCAGCAACCGCAGGTCGTTTACGTACCTGTCGGCTCTGACGGAAAGCCTGTTCAGCAGGCTCAATAAGCCGCTTTTTCTTTGCCTGGTTAGATCAAGGTTGAGGTTTTATCATGGTTTCCATGAGGTTCGTTTCCGTCGCCATTGGTCTCGGGTTGGTTTTTCTCAGCTCGAAACTCTCCACCGTCGCGGAACTCGCCATCTACGGCCTTGGATTCGCTTTCGTGGTTGACCTTTTTCTGGACTTGCTCATAGCAGACTTGAAGAAGGTGAGGAAGATTAATCTCCTCAGGCGGGACGCCCAGAAGTTGACAAAGAAAGATGAGTAGCGTGATGTAGTTAACGCTGTCAGTGACGGTTAGTCGCTTCTTTCTTTTGTGCTTTTGCTTTTTTGACTTTCGCTTTGGAAAGGCTTTTTTCAAGGCTTTGCGGTAATCCTCAGGCGCTACGCCAACTAAGGCGTCTACGACCGTTTTTAACGGAAGAGTGCTGTAACCTCGAAAAATCTCGGGGGAGGAAACCATGCAATCAAAGATCTTTTCTATTTCTGGATCGAGCTTTGCAAGTCTTGTTGCCTGTAAAGGATTCGTTGTGATCGGAAAGCCATTTAGCCTTGTAACCGGGCCTTGAACAAAAGCTTTTAGCTCGTTAAAGCGGTCGAGCGAATTTGTAGCATGGGGCGTTAAGGCACGTTCAAGGATCTGTTTGAAAGCTTGAACGTCGGATACCTTGGGGTTTGTTGCTTTGAACCGCTTTTGTTCGTCGTTATTCATTCAAACTCCGTCGGGATGTCGTTGATAGGGTCAGAGCTTCAACGATACACCCGGTGGGGTTTTGGAGAATCCTTATGCCCTTTCTTACCATCTGCAAGTATCCAGGCTGTCGCAAGCCGGTAGCTCTCGGTCAGAAATACTGTGACTTGCATCTTGAAAAGGGCAACGCTCGTGACGCTCAAATGAAAGCCGAGCGGGAGGCGCACAGGACGAAACGAACCGGTAGTTCAACCGCTCGAGGTTATGGCTATCGATGGCAGCGCCTTCGTGCTCGAATCCTTGAAGCGCATCCACTATGTGTTGAGTGTGAGAAGCGCGGGATTATCAAGTTGGCGACCGACGTCGACCACATCAGGCCGCACAAGGGGAACCCGTTCCTCATGTGGGACGAGGACAACCTTCAGCCGCTGTGTCACGAGTGTCACTCCAAGAAGACTGCTCGCGAAGACGGCGGCTTTGGAAATTCCTTTTAGACGTCCTCTCGCATAAAACTTAAGCCGGGAACGTTTGGAAGATATTTGCCCTTCCAAGGTGCATCCTTCTTCTTTCCAAGCTTGTACAAGGCTTCGTCTTCTGGCTCGTCATCGAACGTTATCTCGAACTTGCAGGGGCCGCATTCTCTGGCGTCAGCAATCTCTGACAGATCGTAGTAGCGGTCTGCGATTGTTTCGCATAAGAGCTGAAACTCTGCTTCTTTTGTGTGGCCGTTGTTGTGACGCTTCTTGTTCCACTTCTCCTTGATCTCGTCATTGAGGATTTGAGTGAACAAGGGTTCGTTGCTCTCTAGATATTCAGAAAGCTGATTCTTTCTCTTGAAGGCTGGAACGTCTTCCTTGATTGCAGACAGTCTGGCTTGAATATCTTTGATCGTGTGGCGTTCAACAAATCCGTTTACGGTGTATTTGGCACGTTCGGCTTCGATGTCCAGTACGTCTGCCCAAGGCCTGCACGTTTTATGCATGCCGCGAGTGGCGATGCGCTTGGACAAACAAATCGGTGCCCAGTATTCCCACTCTTGCCAAGTCCAGTCAGTGTCTTTGACGATTGGGTAAAGGAGATCGAACAACGTGCACTTCTCGTTGCTTTCTTGCTTGCTCAAATAGGTGTCGATCTGTTTGAGAAACTTGGATTTGGTGTCGTAAGAGAAGCTGGTGAGTTCAAGCGTTTCTGTCATCGCTTTCGTCAATAACTTCTTGTTTCTTTCCCATTCTTCTAGATCGTAGTCACGCTCGCTCTTTTCGGGCTTCGTTGATCTGCTGCCAGATGGAAAGAAGACTTTGAAAATGGCTGATAGAAATCCCATGCCGATCTCCTTTTGAGGTTGCTTTGCTGTTCATGATACGCGTGAAGGGTAGGGGCGGGTCAAAAGTCGCCGCCCCAATGGATCTAGACCGCGCCCCCAGCTCAATTTTTACGCGTGCATTTCGTGGAGTTTTTGATGCCTCGCCCTTCAAAGTCTGATGCTGAGAAAGCCGCGACAGGCACGCTTCAGCCGTGTCGACGCGCTCGGCAAATCGCAGTCACAGACGCGACTTTGACTACTACGCCGCCTGTCGGCCTGACTAAAGATGCGCGTGAAGCGTGGCAACTCGCAATCACTTGCGCCCCAAGAGGTGTGCTGACTGCGCTTGACGCGACGGTGCTTGAGCGCTGGGCGAGAAACTACGCGACGTATCGCAAGATCGCGAAAAAGCTGGATCACGAAGACATGGTTCTGACGAATGAGACGGGTGTGCAGCTGAATCCGCTCTTCAATGCACTCGTGAAAATTCAGCAGGTGCTCGCAGCCTGTGAAAAAGAGCTCGGATTCACGCCTGTCTCGCGCGCGCGTGTGAAGGTTGATACAAAGGAAGAGGAGCAGGACGAATACGATGGCTTCTAGAGACTATTGCGGGATCGCCAGGCAGTACGCCGCCGACGTTCTTGGCGGGAAGATTCCAGCCTGCAAGTGGGTGAAGCTAACCGTTGATCGACAGCTTGCTGACTTGAAAAAGTACGTCGGCGACAGGTCCCTGTATATTTTCGACGAAAACGAGGCCAATCGCGTCTGCAAGTTCATCGAGCTTCTCACCCACACAAAGGGTGAGCTTGCCGGCACTCGCATCCATCTTGAGCCTTGGCAGGTTTTCATTCTGACGACGGTGTTCGGCTGGTTGCGTCGAGCTGACGGCGGCCGCCGGTATCGACGAGCCTATGTTGAAGTGAGTCGCGGAAACGGCAAGTCTACTTTGTGCTCTGGGATTGGCCTCTATTGCCTATTGGCTGATCGAGAGGGCGGTGCCGAGGTCTACAGCTTCGCCACCACGCGAGACCAAGCGAAGATCGTCTTCGGTGACGCGAAGGTGATGGCTGAGCGGAATGCGCCGCTACGGAACAAGTTCGGGCTTCAGGTGCTGGCGAACGCGCTCTACGTGCCGACCAGCAATTCGACCTTTCAGGCGAAGTCCGCAGAAGGCTCGACCCTTGACGGCTTGAATACTCACTTGGCCATCATCGATGAGCTGCACGCCCACAAGACGCGAGCCGTCTACGACGTGGTCGAAACGTCGACCGGCAAGCGCAAGAACTCGCTGATGTTCGTCATTACGACGGCGGGGTTCGATACGTCGGGCATCTGCTACGAAGTTCGAACGATGGTCACGAAGGTACTCGAGAAGAGCGTCGTGGACGAGACGCAGTTCGGGATCATCTACGGTCTGGATGAAGGCGACGATTGGACGACTGTCGAAGCTTTGGAGAAGGCGAACCCGAACTGGGGCATTTCCGTACGTCCTGAAATCATCACCTCCCTGATGAAGAAGGCGATCGCGCTTCCGAGCGCTGTCAACAACTTCAAGACCAAGCACCTGAATATCTGGTGCTCAGCTTCGTCGGCCTGGATGGACATGCAGGCTTGGGAGTCTGGTGAGATCAACGTCGATCGAAGCGACTTCGAAGGTCAGCCTTGCTACATCGGCCTAGACGTCGGGGCAAAGAACGACGTTACGGCCAAAGTGCTTCTATTCCCAGTCGGCAAGTCCTT
>JAXZEJ010000347.1:0-4009 GCA_037424205.1 bacterium
GGCCTCGCCATGGGAGAGAACCTTGCGGACGGCGTCGACGACGTGGGCCTCGCACATTTCGCAGGCCATGTCGCGGACTTCAATTGTTGTGCGGATCATGATGAATCCGTAGCCTCCATATTGCTGAGAACGGTTCGCATCTTAGCACGGATCGGGGAGGCGCAAGAAAAAGGGGAGGGACGTCGAAACGTCTCTCCCCTAGTAATTTTAACGCGACGATCGGATTAGTCGAGCGTGCGCAGAGCGTCGATGAGGGCGGTCTTGGATTCGGTCTTTTCGTCCTTCATCTTGATGACGCGGGCGGGGTTTCCGACCACGACGGCGCCGGCGGGCACGTCCTTGATGACGACGGCGCCCGCGCCGACGACGGCGCCGCGGCCGACGCGCACGCCTTCGATCACGACGGCGTTGGCGCCGATCATGACGTCGTCCTCGATGACGACCGGGGTGGCGGAGGCGGGTTCGACGACGCCGGCGAGCACGGTGCCCGCGCCGATGTGGCAGCGGTTGCCGACGATGGCGCGGCCGCCGAGCACGGCGCCCATGTCGATCATGGTGCCTGCGCCGATGACGGCGCCGATGTTGATGACGGCGCCCATCATGATGACGGCGCCTTCGCCGATTTCAACCTTTTCGCGGATCACGGCGCCCGGCTCGATGCGGGCGCGGATGTTCTTGATGTCGAGAAGCGGCACGCCGGAATTGCGGCGGTCGTTTTCAATGACGATGTCGGCGATGAGCGAGGCGTTGGCCGTGACCACGGGTTCGAGATCGGCCCAGTTGCCGAAGACGACGAGGCTCAGCCCCTCGCCGAAGACCTTGGTGCCGCAGCCCGTGAAGTCGACGGGTTCCGTGAGGTTCACGTACATCTTGACGGGGGTTTTCTTGGGAGCGGTGGCGATGTAGTTGATGATTTCCTGAGCGTTCATCGGAGTCTTACTTAGCGTTGGAGTTGAAGAGAAGGTCGTCGAGCGAGTGGAAGCCGCGGGGCTCGTTCACGAGGACGCGCGCGGCCTTGAGGGCGCCGAGCACGAAGATTCGGCGGCTCGAAGCGCGGTGCGTGAATTCGAGTTCTTCGTCGGGACCGAAGTAGTGGACGGAATGCGTGCCGGCGACGGTGCCGCCGCGCAGCGCATGAATGCCGATTTCGTTGGGACGGCGTTCGCCGCAGAGGCCTTCGCGGCCGTAGACGGGCGTAAGCTCGTGGTTCGGGTCGAGCGCCTCGACGAGAAGCTTGGCGGTGCCGCTCGGGGCGTCCTTCTTCTTGTTGTGGTGCGTTTCGGTCACTTCGATGTCGAAGTCGGGACGAAGCGCGGCCGTGACAAGACGCAGGGCCTTGGCGAGCACGGCGACGCCGAGCGAGTAGTTGGCGCTCCAGACGACCGGGGCATGTTCGCCGAGCGCGGCGACGGCGGCCTTTTCCTCGGCCGTGTAGCCCGTGGTGCCCGAGAGAAGCGCGGTTCCGGTGCGGGCGACGTAGGCGGCAACGTCGGGAAGAGCTTCGGGACTGGAGAAGTCGATTGCGACGTCCGCGGCGGGCGCCGAAGCGAGTTCGGCGATGTTGTCGCGGTCGTATTCGCCGACGACGGCGTCTCCGGCCTCAAGGGCGCACTCCTTGAGGAGGCGGCCCATGCGGCCCGTTCCGATGAGGATGATGTTCATGGGTTTGAATTCCTTTCTTATTCGGCAATGAGGCCGGCCTTGACGAGCTCGGCGCGCAGGCGGGCGGCGTTGGCGGGCGACATGTCGCACAGCGGCAGGCGCATCGGACCGGCGTTGAGGCCCATCATGTTGAGGGCGGTCTTCGCGGGAATCGGGTTCACTTCATAGAAGAGCGCGTTCATGAGGTCGAGCCTGCGGATCTGTTCGGCGGCGGCTTCGGCGGTGCGGCCGGCGAACCAGTCGGCGCACATTTTGGAGCAGGAGGCCGGATCGATGTTGGCGTAGACGCTGATGACGCCCGAGCCGCCGATGCTCATGATGGGCACCGTGATGTCGTCGTTGCCGGACCACATCTGGAAGTCGGGACCGAGGAAGCGGGCGATTTCCATGGCGTAGCTCATGTTGCCCGAGGCTTCCTTGATGCCGCAGATGTTCGGATGCTTCGCGAGGCGCTCGACGACGGAGACCGGAATCGAGCAGCCGGTGCGGCCGGGCACGTTGTAGAGAATGCAGGGCACGGAGACCACATCGGCCGTGTCGGCGAAGTGGCGGTACATGCCTTCAGGATTGGCCTTGTTGTAGTAGGGCGAGATGAGGAGAAGCGCGTCGGCGCCCATGGCTTCGTAGCGGCGGCTCATCTCGATCTGAGTGGCCGTGCAGTTGGAGCCCGAGCCCACGATCACGGGCACGCGGCCTGCAACCGTTTCGATTGTGTGGCGAACGACGGCCGCATCTTCCTCATGCGTCATCGTGGGATATTCGCCCGTCGTGCCGAGCGTGAGAATCGCATTCGTGCCGCCGGCGATCTGGCGTTCGATGAGTGTGGTGAGCGCTTCGAAATTCACGCTGCCGTCTTCGTGAAACGGCGTGATCATGGCGACAATGGACCCGCGGACGTGGTCGAACTTCATGGGAGTACCTCAGAAACAGAAATAAAAAAACTGTCGACAGAGGCGCCTCTGCCGACAGGTGAACGGGGAATGTGATTCCACAACGTTTCTGAAGGGGATAGCGCAACCGTCCAAATGCCCGGACGGACAGTTCGCAGAATGTTTTTCTGCGACCCATCATCCGGGAGCGCCCTCTTCGGATGATTCGGCGGGGTTGCCTTGCTTCGACGTCGTCGCCTGCCGGCTCGGTCGGGCTTTTCGTCCCCGCTCCTCTATCTGTATCGTAAAACTTACCATGTTCCTTCCCTATTGGAAAGGCGCGATGAGGAAGAATCCGCAATTGAGGGACGCCGCTCAAGCCGTCTAGGTGATACGTCGTACAGGAAACGTCTTATCTTCGCCTTTTCCGAGCGCTTCGGCTCATTGCAGGCAGGGGCGCATGCTATAAATAACGGACTGCTTTTTATCAAAGCCGGCGCGGGACCACGGAGCCCGGCCGGCATTTTCAACTGGAGGACGCGCCGATGAGCGTCAATGCCGTCAATTACCGCAGGGATCTTCACCGCATTCCGGAGCTCGACGACGAGCTTCCCGAAACGACGGCCTATGTGAAAAGAGTGCTCGAGCCCCTGGGCGCCGAGATCTTCTCGCCCATCAAGGGAAGCGTCTGCGCATTCTTCGACGCAGGCGCCGACGAGACCGTCGCCCTGCGCGCCGACATGGACGCACTTCCCGTCGACGAATGCACGGGCCTCTCCTTTGCGTCGCAAAAGCCCGGGCGCATGCACGCCTGCGGCCACGACGGCCATACGGCCATCGAGCTCGGCGTCGCCGAAGAGGTCTCCCGCATGCTCAAGGCGGGCGTGAGGCTCCCGAGAAACGTCCTCTTCGTCTTCCAGCCCGCCGAGGAGACGACGGGCGGAGCGGGGCGCCTCTGCGAAACGGGCGTACTGCGCACGTACAACGTCACCCGCGTCTTCGGGCTGCACCTCTGGCCGAATCTCCCCGAAGGCTCCGTCTGGTCGCGTCCGGGACCGATGATGGCCCGTTCGAACGAAGCGACGCTCAGAGTCGAAGGCAAGAGCGTGCACGTCTCCCGCGCCGCCGAGGGGCTTGATGCGCTGCGCGCGGGCGTCGATTGGATGAATGCCGCCTATGCCTGGACCGAATCCCTCCCGCCCGAAGTGCTCCGCACGCTGCAGTTCGGCCGCATGACGGCAGGCACCGTGCGCAACGCCCTGGCGGGCTCAGCTGAAATTCAGGGAACGCTTCGCACCTATGACGAGGCGCAGGCCGAAATGATCCGCTCGCATCTGAAGGATCTCGCCGCGGAAACGGCCGAACGCACGGGCTGCAGGCTCGAGGTGAGCTTCAGCACGGGCTATCCCGCCGTCTGGAACAACGAGGCGCTTTATGCCCGCGTCTGCGGCGGGCTCGGCGAGGACGCGCCGCATCTT
>JAXZEJ010000348.1:0-2624 GCA_037424205.1 bacterium
AGCGGCGGATGCGTGCAATGCGCATCCGCCGCTTATTTTTTCACTTGGCCGACAGTCTTGCGGCCGTTTCCGCTCCGCGCTTCATGCTGACGGGAGCAAGCGCGAGGAGCGCGAGCACGAAGAAGAGCCCCGTGAAGAGAATGGCCGTGCGATGATCGTTTCCGGTCATCCATGTGATGGCGCCGTAGGAGAGCGGCCCCACGATGGCGGCGAACCAGAGCGCCATGTTCCAGAAGCTGTAGAACTCGGCCAGGCGCGAGGAAGGCGCAAAGACGGCAACCATGGCGCGGCCGGCGGACTGGGACGATCCCATGGCAAGACCGGCAAGATTGGCGGCCACCCAGAAATGCCAGTGCTCAGTCGAAAAGGCGGCCACGGCAACCATGGCGATCCAGACGCAGAGCGTTGCGCCGAGCGCACGCTTGTGGCCGATCATGTCCTGCACGTAGCCGAAGGCGAAGGCGCCGATTGCGGCCGTGATGTTGACGAGGAAGACCATGAGAAGCGTGTCCTCGGTCTTGAAGCCCATGACGGCGGCTGCATAGACGGCCGAGAGCGTGATGACGACGGCAACGCCGCACTGATAGCAAAAGCCGCAGACCGACAGCCATGCAAAGTCGCGGAAGTTGTGCAGCGAGCCGAGCGTTCGGCGAAGCTCGGCAAAGCTCTCCGCAGCGGCACTCTTAACGGCCTCGCGGTCGGCCGTGTTAAGGCGCGGAACGCTTCTTTCCTTGAGAAAAAGAAAGAGCGGCGATGCCGCGGCTGCATAGACAAACGCCGTCACGGCCATGGTGCCCGCCACGGTCTGATCGGTATTGAAGCCGTACCGTTCGCCGCCGAGCACGACGGCGAGGCAAAGGCCGAGCGTCAGAATGCCGCCGCAGTAGCCGAAGCTCCAGCCCCAGCCCGAGACCTTGCCCACGGAATCCTCGCGCGCGAGTTCCGGAAGAAAGGCCGAGCTGAGCGACTCGCCCACGTTGTAGGCAACATTGCTGATGATGATCATGAGAGAAGCCCAGAGGATCGTGCCAGGCCCGGCGAACATGAGTCCGAGCGTGCCGCCCACGGCCAGAACTGTGGCAACCGCGAGCCACCGCTTCTTGGTTGCGGTCGCGTCGGCAACCGTGCCGATGACGGGCATGAGAATCATGCTCGCAGCATTGCTGAGCGCGATGACGACGGTCCAGAGAAAGGTGGCCGAAGGCGCATCACCCGCGACCACGCTCACAAAATATGCATTGAAGACGGCCGTGAGCACCACGGTCGTATAGCCGGAATTGGCAAAATCAAAGGCGGCCCAGGACCAGACCTCGCGCATCGCGACGCCGTCCTTAAGGGCGGACTGGGAGAAAAGCGGCATTGATCCGTCCCTTTAAATCGCGGTTCGTCCGCGCATGACCAGCATGTTGAGATGCGCCATCACGCTTCGCGCAAGGCTTCTGACGGCGTAGCCGCCTTCGAGCACGCTCACGAGCCTGCCCTCGCAAAGCACGTCGGCAGCGTCAAGCAGCCTGCGCGTGATGCGGGCATAGTCAAGCTCCTTCACCTTGAGCTGGGCCATCTGCTCCTCGGCATGCGCATCAAAACCGGCCGACACGAAGATGATGTCGGGCCTGAAGGCCTCAAGCTGCGGAAGCCATACATTTTCGAGAACCTCGGAAAAAACCTCACCGTCGGCGCCGGCCGAAACCGGGTTGACAATGACGTTGGAGGGCGTCGGCTCCATCATGCGGTTCGGATAGAACGGCCACTGGAAGATGGACATGAAGCGGATGTCGGGATGCCCCGCAACAATCTCCTCGGTGCCGTCGCCGTGATGCGCGTCGAAGTCGACGATGGCAACGCGCCTTGCGCCGTAGCGGCTCATCGCCCAGTAGGCGCCGATCGCAACATTGTTGAGATAGCAGAAGCCCCGGGCTTCGCCTCGCGCGGCATGGTGTCCGGGCGGACGCACGCCGCAGAAGGCGTTTTTGATGCGGCCCGCATAAAGCTCGTCAACGGCCTCGACCACGGCGCCCGCACTCTTCATCGCAGCGTCGTACGTCTCGGGACCGACGCGCGTATCGGGCGCGTCGAAGGTCGCCAGCGCCGCCTCGTTGCCCGCAGACGCAGCCTCAAGGCGCTTCACGTATTCGGGATCGTGCGCGCGGATCACGGCCTCGATCGGCGCAGGCTTCGCGTAATAGATCCTCACGAAGGCGTCCATGCCGAGAGCGAGCATGTTCTTTTCTATGGCATCCAGCCTTTCGGGGCGCTCCGGAGCCTCGGGCAGAGGATTGGGAACGGCAATGCGGTCATGCGTGAAGTAGCCCGTAAGCGGGCGTACATCCGTTTGATTGATCATCTGATTGAGCCTATTCTTGTTCTTGCCGGCGCTCCGGCCGCCTCGTCCGCCTCAGAGACGAAGGCGTGCGAAAAACGCCGCATGCCGAAAGCGTACCATATGCAGCGTCGTCGGAAAAACACCGCTCCAGGCCGGAATCGGCGCAGCCGCGCCTTCTCGGCAGTCGCTTGCTACAATGCCTCAGAACTAAGACACCGCTTTTCAATTCATGCCGAAACGACCAAGACCCCGCACCACGATCTGGACCACCGCCTTCGCCTGCATGGCGATCTGTGCCGCC
>JAXZEJ010000349.1:0-1396 GCA_037424205.1 bacterium
CCTCGATAGCACCAGCAAGATCGTCTTCGGTCTTGAAGGCGCTGACGGCAAGACGCTCGGCGAAGTCTACGCCGGCACCGCTCCGGTTGTTTCCGGCACCTTCACGGTTGCCGACGGCACGGGCGTTTATGGCGGCCTGACGCCGACGATGCTCACCGGCGCCGGCAGCTCCTCCGTCTTCTTTGATGTTGACACCGCTGCCGTTGACGGCAACACGATCAGCGTCAAGATGAAGAAGAAGGACGGCGTGACGGTTGAATCCTTCGCCGACAATGCCAACCAGGCCCGCATCGCCGCCGCGATCGTTGCTTCCGCCAACACGCTGACGGGTGAAGTTCTCGGCTCCTCCAGCAAGGAAGGCGTCAAGGAAGTTCTCACGGTTCTCGATGACGACTTCTACGCCACGGCCCGCAACGGTCTCGTCATGAACGCCACGGCTGTCAGCCATGCCGTCATGGATCAGGCCCGCGGCATGGGTGAAGGCCGCTCCGCCGAACTCGACAACGGCCGCGCCCGCATCTGGGCTGCCGGCATCGGTCACTGGGGCGAAGCTGACGGCAACAAGTCCACGATGGACGTTGACTTCCGCACGGGCTTCATCGGTGCTGAAGCCGTTGTTTGCGACGCCACCAAGCTCGGCGCCTTCTTCGGCTACGGCTCCACGGACTACTCCGCAGCAGGCAACAAGATCGACGCTGACGACATGCACTACGGTGTTTATGGTCTGACGGATATTGCCGACGCTTCGATCGCCTACGGCATTGCCTACACTGACGAAGATCGCGACACGGTTCGCTTCATGAACGGCAGCCGCTCCGCTCACAGCGAAAAGGCTTCCGTGCTTCAGGCCTTCGTGGAAGGTTCCTACAACTTCGACCTGAGCGTTGCCAAGGTTTCGCCGTACGTCGGCTTCACCTGGGCTCGCGTTGAACAGGACGGCGCCACGGACCTCTACGGCATCCATCAGGTGACCACCGATGACGTCAAGGACGACATCCAGATCGCCACGCTCGGTGTTCGCACCGCCATGCCGTTCACGATGGGCAACATGCCGGTCGCTCTCAAGGCTGACCTCGGCTACGCTCATTTCTTCGGTGACTCCGACGCCGCTGTCAACGTCCAGATGGGCGCCAACGGCCAGTTCGCCAAGATCGAAGGTTCCGAGCTCAAGGACCAGGTCAATCTCGGCCTCGGTGTCCAGGCTCAGGTTGCCAAGCATGCCACGGTCGGCGTGTCCTACTCCGGTGCCTGGGGTTCCGACATCAAGACGCACGGCATCTTCGCCAACGCTCGCTTCAACTTCTAAGAAGCCTCAGTCTGATTCAGGCGTAGCAGCCTGCGGATGATTGAATGCGGCCGGCAGTCCTTCGGGATTGCCGGCTGCAGTTTTTTGGTC
>JAXZEJ010000350.1:0-4748 GCA_037424205.1 bacterium
ATGGTGGGTGGTGTGGAAGGGGCTGAGGATATAAAGTCCTCACCCCTATCCGATGACGGACTTGCGGAGCGGCGAATGCGAACGAGACGTTCGGTTATTTGCGACGGACAGTGACCCTGTGTTCGGATATGATCGATGCAGACCAAAGGACGTGAGGCACGGCGAGTTGTGCGGCCGGACTCGGACTTTTCAAGCTTCATCGCCCATATAATCCGGCAGGCCGCATTGGGAGAGACAATGAATTTCACTGCTAAGCTTGTCGGCGTGGCCGCCGCTCTGAGCCTGTCATTCGCCGCAGCTGCCGCCGACAGCGGCACGCAGTCGGTCACGGACAAGGACCAGTGCCACACGTGCGACATGTGGATCACGAAGTATGCGGGCCCCAAGGCCGAGATCGTGACGAAGAGCGGGCGCGTCTACAAGTTCTGCAGCACGAAGTGCATGACCTGCACGCTGCTGCGCCTCGGCGTCTCCGAAAAGATCGCCGGCATTTGGGTCAACGACATGGTCGGCAACGACTGGGAGCATCCGAACGCCTCCTTCATCGACGCCGAGTCCGCCTGGTACGTCCAGGGCTCGAGCCGCAAGGCCACCATGGGCAAGTCGCTCGCCTCCTTCAGCACTGAAGAGGCCGCCGTCGCCTTTCAGAAGGAATTCGGCGGAACGATCTATCGTTGGAACGACCTCACGAAGGACATCCTCGGCTGCATGGTCCCGAAGAAGCCCGTCGTCCCGATGGAATGATTTCCAAATGTTATTTGCGATGACGCCGGCATTTTGAACGGTTGGAATGCCGTGTCCGGCATTTTTCTTCATCGTCAGTCAACATGCTTGTAAAAGGCTCGAAGTCCGTGTGATTTCGAGCCTTTTGTCTTTTTCGAAGAGCAGATTGCCGCCTACCGCGGTCTGGGTAGTCCGTATGGATATGCTGAATTATTGTGCGGTCTGTTATCGATTGCGACACAGTATTTTGTGGTTTTGCTTGAAAAGTGGGTGATATGCAAATCAGGGTTAACCCGTGTATTTTCTCAGGGGACGACGGGGGGTGAGCGGGCAGACTTTTCGGTCATGACGCCGGGCGATGGTGCCCGGCGCGCACGCACGAAAAGGACAATTACGAATGAAAAGCCTTGACGAACTTCGTCTTGACGACTTCCGTCTCAATCTCAAGGGCCGCAGCCTTGTTCCGGTCATGCAGGGCGGCATGGGCGTCAACATCTCGACGGCTGAAATGGCTCAGGCCGTTGCGGCGCGCGGCGGGATCGGCCACGTGTCGGACGCGATGATTCCCGACCTTGCCGATCGTCTGTTCGGAACCGGCTTCACGCGCATGAAGACCATCGCCTGCAAGAAGATTGAGAAGACGATGGGCCAGGCGGGCTTTCTCTTTCCCGTCGACAAGATCCGAGAGGCCGCGAAGCTCTATCTCGGAAGCGTAATGGAGGGCAAGAAGGGCGAGGGCCTCATTCACGTGAACGTGATGGAAAAGCTCACGATGAATGCGGGGCTTGAAACGCTCAAGGCCCGCCTGCTTGGCGCGCTTGACGCCGGCATTGACGGCATCAGCCTTTCGGCCGGCCTTCATGCGTCCTCGTTTGCGCTCATGAGCGAGCATCCGCGCTTTCGCGATGCCTGCCTCGGCGTCGTGGTCTCGAGCCGCAGGGCTTTGAACCTCTTTCTGCGCAAGTCCGCCAGGACCGGGCGCCTGCCGGACTACATCGTAGTCGAAGGTCCGCTTGCGGGCGGCCATCTCGGCTTCGGCATGGACTGGGCGAACTTCTCGCTTCCCGACATTGTTCGCGACGTGAAGGCCTATCTGGCAGAGAACAAGCTTTCGATTCCGGTGCTCGCCGCGGGCGGCGTCTTTACGGGCACGGACGGCGTTCGTATGATTCGGGAGGCGGGCGCCGACGGCATTCAGGCGGCGACGCGCTTTGCGGTCACGAAGGAGTCGGGCCTTCCCGAGGACGTCAAGCAGCGGTACTTCAACGCGCATGCCGAGGATATTGAAGTGAACGGGGTTTCGCCCACGGGCTATCCGATGCGCATGCTCAAGACCAGCCCCGCGATCAACGACACGCTCAAGCCTCAGTGCGCGGCCTACGGCTACATGCTTGATCACGGCAGCTGCGCCTATCTCAAGGCCTGGAAGGAAGCGGATGCGGAGGGACGCTCGGAAGAGGGGATTCCGGGCAAGACCTGCCTCTGCTCCCAGATGCGCAACTGCAGGGTCTGGACGCTCGGCGCCAACGGCGCCCGTCTCAACGAAGCGGCCGAGAAGGATGCCTCCGGACATTGGGTGCTTCCGACCGCGGGCGAAGTCTTCGACGACTATCGCTACGGCGTTGCGGGCGAAGTTCACGCCAGGCGCGGCGCCTGAGCGTTCTCGGGAAAAACGCGAGCAGTTGTTTCGTTCCGGAGGCTGAGGCGCACAAAGCGCGCGCAAAGTCTATATGATTTAAGGACTTTTGCCCGCGCGCGTTCTCAGCGTGCGGATGAGGCCGGATCCGTGCGCCCGCGCAGGCGCCCGTGCGCCGCCGGCCGCGTCTTCGCTACGGAAGTTGACTGTGAAAATTCTCCTGATTCCCGACTCCTTCAAGGGGAGTCTTTCCTCCGCCCGTCTCTGCGCCGTCATGAAGGCGGCCGCGCTTGACGTCATGCCGGACGCTCAGGTGACGTCCATCCCGGCCGCCGACGGCGGCGAGGGGACGCTTGACGTCATCCGCAATTCGCTCGGCGGCTCCTTCGTGGTGCACACCGTGACCGGTCCCTGCGGCCAGCCCGTGAGCGCCCGATATCTGAGCGTCGGCGACACCGCCTATGTGGAGATGGCCGAGGCTGCCGGCATGCAGCACAGGCTGCCGGGCTTTTCCGCCGGTAACACGACGACCTACGGCGTGGGCCAGCTGATCGGCGCAGCCATCGACGCCGGCCATCGCCGCATCGTGGTGAGCCTCGGCGGCAGCTGCACGACGGATGCGGGCTGCGGCATGGCCGCGGCGCTCGGCGTGCGGTTTACGGCTCCCAACGGCCGTCACTTCATTCCGACGGGTGCTACGCTCGGCGCAATTCGCCACATTGCGCTTAATCCCTTCTTCGTTCAGAGCGGCATCAGGATCGAGGCTCTCTGCGACGTGACGAATCCGCTCTGTGGTCCCAAAGGCTGCTCCAGAGTCTTCGGGCCGCAGAAGGGCGCCACGCCCGAAATGGTTGAGATGATGGAGGCCGGCATGCAGCATCTGGCCGCAATCTTCGAGCACGGCAAGGGCCCGAAGCTCGCCGACATGCCCTGTGCGGGCGCGGCCGGCGGCTGTGCTGCGGGCATCCGCGCATTCCTCAACGGCAAGCTCCATTCGGGCAGCGACGCGCTTCTTGACCTGATGAAGTTCTCCGACCTTGCGGCCGATGCGGACCTCATTGTCACGGGCGAGGGCAGGGTGGACGATCAGACGGCGGGCGGCAAGCTCGTTTCCGCAGTCGCCTCCCGCGCCAACGGCACGCCCGTCGTTGTGCTCGCCGGCGCCGTTGCCGAAGGGACGAAGCTTGAAGCCCTTTATGCCAAGGGCGTCACGGCCGTCGTGCCTGTCACGAGCCGTCCGATGACGCTCGGCGAAGCCATGTCGGGCTCCGCGGACGAAGTGCGCTTCGCCGCCACGCAGCTCTTCCGCCTCGTGAAGGCCATGAAGGCCTGAGTCGAAGAGAAGGCTTGAAAAGCATTTCGGCTTCGGAATCGTCGGATTCCGGGGCCGTTCGACAGCTTGAGACTGCTGAAACGAAAAAACGCACCGGGATTGATCCGCGGTGCGTTTTCGGCATTTGAGGGAAAGCTTCTTACTTCTGGAGCTTTTCGACGGCAGCCTTGACTTCGGCGCTCGAAGCGGCGTTGGTCTTCATGAGGTCGCGGATTTCGCGAAGAAGAACGATGTCTTCCGGCGTGGGCGCGGGAGCGGGCGCCGGGGCGGCGGCCTTCTTGTCTTCTTCGGCCTTGAGAAGCTTGGCGGCTTCGGCTTCAACGCGCTTGCGGATCGTCGTGACGACCTTGATGAGCCAGAAGATCACGAAGGCGAGAAGGAGGAACTGAACGACGGCCGTGAGGAAGGCGCCGTAGCCGAAGACGGTGGCGCCGGCCTTGACGAGGGCTTCATAGGTTTCAGGACCCGTGTAGCCTTCAACGGGCTTGAGAACGAGGAAGAGGTTCGTGAAGTCGGGACGGCCGACGAGCACGCCGAGGATCGGATTGACGATGTCCTTGACGAGCGAGTTGACGATGTTGGAGAAGGCGGCGCCGATGATCACGGCGACGGCCAGATCCATGACGTTGCCCTTCGAAATGAAGGCCTGAAATTCCTTGAGGAAATTGCGCATTTTCTTATTAGGGTATTGTTGGTTGAAAGGGTTGGAAGTGCGAAGACGCTGATGCAGAGCGTCTTCGCACATTTTATGGGCTTTTGAGGTCATTTGTCGAAAAAACGGTCGGCGCGGCCATTGTTTTTCGTTTTTGAGCGCAATGAGGCCGAAACGGCGCGACTTTGATGCGACAGTGCGTTCATCTCGTTCAAGGTGCGCCATAATATTCGTTTGGGTCATGAATTTGAGGCGTGCCGCCGGAGTCGCGCGCCTCAGGCCTCCAGGTTCTAAGTAAAGGAAAAAATGATGCTTGATATGTCCACGGTGCGCATTGCATTTTTGGGTTTCGGCAACATGGCGGGCGCCATGGCCGACGGCTGGATTCGATCCGGCGCCGTCAA
>JAXZEJ010000351.1:0-9723 GCA_037424205.1 bacterium
ACGTGGTGTGGGAGGACGCCCGTGGAATTAATCCACGGGCTCCTACCCGATTGCGGCAGATAAAAACAGCGTCAGCGGGTTGCGTAGATGCGCTCGATGAGCTTGGCGTACGCCGTCATGATCTGCGGACGGCGCAGCTTCATGGTCGGCGTGAGAAGGCCGTTGTCGATGGTCCAGGGTTCGCGAGTCACAATGACGGCGCGCGGAACGCCATACTGCGGGAAGGCTCGACAGGCATGGCGGACGCGACGAAGACACTGGCGCTGGACGTCTCGAGATTCGAGCGTGGCCGGATCTTCGGGGTCAAGCCCGAGTTCCGCGCAGAAGTCGGGCCAGAGCTTGGGATTGACGACCACGAGGCAGGTGACGTACGGAAGGTTGTCGCCGATGACGAGAACCTGCTCGAAGAGGCGGTCCTCCTGAATGGCGAACTCGACGTCGACGGGCGGGATCTTCTCGCCGGTGCTCGTGACGATGATTTCCTTGATGCGGCCCTTGATGCGCACGCGGCCTCCGTCGGAGAGGTCGGCCTGGTCGCCGGTGCGGAACCACCCGTCCTCAAGAGCTGCGGCCGTGTCGAGCGGACGATTCCAGTAGCCCTTCATCACCTGGGGGCCGCGTACGAGGAGCTCGTCGTTCTGGCCGAGCTTCACTTCGCAGCCGGGAACCGGATGGCCGACGCAGTCGGGGTGATTGTCCTTCATGCGGGTGAAGGAGACGATGGGAGAGGTTTCCGTCAGACCGTAGAGCTGGAGGATGTTGATGCCGAGCGCGCAGAAGAAGCGAGCGACGGCGTAGTTGAGGCTTGCGCCGCCGGCGAACGTTGCGCGGAGGCGGCCGCCGAAGATTTCACGGACTTCGGCTGCAATTTCGACGTCGAGCAAAGGCCATGCGGTGTCGTCGAGCTGGGCGCGCGGCGACGTCTCGATCGGAAGGTGGTTGGCCTCCGCGAAGCGGCGCCAGCCGATTTCTAGCGCCCAGGCGGTTTGATGGCGCTTTTCTTCCGTGCTTTCGGCGAGATCGTGGAGCAGGCGCTGGTGAATCTTTTCGTAGATGCGGGGCACGGAGCACATGAGCGTGGGCTTCACGTCGCGCAGGTCGTTTTCGATCTGCGCGGCATTGCGCGCGAAGGCCATGGCGCTGCCGTGTGCGAGCGAGTTGTAGTGCGCAACGGTGCGCTCGAATGTGTGCGAGAAGGGAAGAAACGAAAGGAAGACGTCCTCTTCGTTGAACTCGAAGCAGCGGTTGATCTGCTGAACGTTCGAAACGATGTTGCTGTGCGTGATCATCACGCCCTTCGGACGACCCGTGGTTCCCGAGGTGTAGATGAAGCCGGCGAGATCGTCGGCGCAGGGTTCGGGAAGCAGGTCGGCGTCGGCGACATGCTCGCCCGTGGCAAGCCAGTTCTCGACGCTCGAGAGCTCAACGTCATGGCCCGCCATGTGCGTGATGGTGCCCGGTTCGATCTCTTCGTTCGTGAAGACGACGAGCTTCATCTCGGGCAGTGCTTCTTCGCCCGCAGCCTCGGCAATGGCGTTCCAGCGGGCGCGGGACGTGGTGACGAGGAAGCGCGCGTTGGAGTCCTTGAGGATGTAGGCGGAGGAGCCGGCCGTGTCGATGGCGTGGAGCGGCGTCGGGACAAGGCCGCTGCAGAGCGCGGCTTCGTCGAACGTGACGGCGTCGATGCAGTTGGTGAGAAGCATCGCAACGCGTTCGCCCTTGACGAGACCCATGGCCGTAAAGGCCCGACGCCAGCGCATCACCTGTTCATGGAACATCTTCCAGGTGATGGAATACCAGCGGCGCTCCGCATAGTCGTACTGACGGAATGCCTCGCGTTCGGGCCAGGCGGCGACCGTGTGGCGGAGCATGTCCGGAATGGTGCGGAAGTCGTCGACAAAGGAATGGTTGTTTGTCACGTGAGTCTCACAAGCGAAAAGGGTCTCTAATGCGGATCAGGTGATACCGCGTGTCAGCGAGTCAATTTTCTTCAAAAATGGCGCGGAAATGAGGCTACTGAAAATTAGGGAATACCCTTAAGCTTGCGACGGTCTCATTCCTTGCCGAAAAGAATGCCGCCCAACGGCCGGGCGTCGTGGCGGCATTTCGATGACGATCAGCGCTTGACGAGGATGTCGTAGAGCGCGTTGATTTCGGCCGCGTAGCGCTGATGGATGAGCCTGCGCTTCATCTTAAGCGTCGGCGTGAGAAGGCCGTTGTCGATCGTCCAGGCGTCGAGCGTGCAGTGAACCTGTCGCGGCACGCCGTAGTTCGGGAAGCCGGCGGTGGCGGTCTTGATGCGCTTGAGGGCGAGCTTCTTGAAGGCCGGATCCTGAAGGGATTCGGGCTTCGAGGGGTCAAGGCCGAGTTCCGAGCAGACCGTCTTGAATTCTTCGGGGTTCACGGAGACGACGGCGGCTATGAACGGACGGTCGTCGCCCACGACCATGCACTGCGAGAAGAGGCGGTCGGACGTGATGGCGGATTCAAGGTCGGCGGGCGGCACCTTTTCGCCGGTGCTGGTCACGATGATTTCCTTGATGCGGCCGGTGATGCGGATGTTGCCGTCGGGGTAGATCGTGCAGACGTCGCCCGTGCGCAGCCAGCCGTCTTCGGTGAAGATGGCCTTGGTGGCTTCCTCTCGGTTCCAGTAGCCCTTCATGATCGAGGGGCCGCGGACCTGAAGCTCGTCGCCTTCGCCGAGGCGGGCCTCGACGTTGGGAAGGGCGGGGCCGACGGTGGTCGGGTGATTGTGGCCGACCTTGTTCACCGAGATGATCGGAGAGGTTTCGGTCATGCCGTAGCCCTGATAGATGGGCACGCCGAGGCCGAGGAAGGTGCGGGCGACTGCGGGGCTGAGAGCGGCGCCGCCGGAAATGAAGAGGTGAATGTTGTCGCCGAAGACGGAGCGCAGCTGCTTGCCGACCTTCTTGTCGAGGAAGCCGGCGACGATCGGATCCAGCCAGGCGCGGGACGACGGCTCGACGGGCAGGCCGTTTTCGCGGCAGAAGCGGCGCCAGCCCACTTCAACGGCCCAGTCGAAGAGGTAGCGGACGAACTTGGACTTCTTGGCAAGACCGTCCTGCAGCTTCGCGTAGATCATTTCGTAGACGCGCGGGACGGACATGAGGATCGTCGGGCGGATCTCGCGGAAGTCGGCCTGCAGGCTGGCGATGGAGCGGTTGAAGGCCGTGGTGAAGCCCATGCCGAGAGACAGATAGTAGGAGGTCGTGCGCTCGAACGTGTGCGAGAGCGGCAGGAACGAGAGGAAGGTCTCGTGGTCGTGCGGCTGGAGGTTCTTGAGAACGCCCTGAATGTTCGAGATGACGTTGCGGTGCGTGAGCATCACGCCCTTGGGATTGCCTGTCGTGCCCGAGGTGTAGACGAGAGCAGCGAGGTCGGTGGGCTTCGGAGCCTCCTTGGGAAGCCGGCTCTTTTCGCCGAGCTTGAGGAAGGTTTCCTTCGACATGACCGGAATCGGCGCGTCAAGATCGTCGCAGTCCTTGTCGTCGGTGATGACGACAAGACGGATTTCGGGCGTCTCGGCGGCTTCGCGGATCTGCTTCCACTTGAGAAGCTTGTTCGTCACGAGCACCTTGGCGCCGGAGTCATTGAGAATGAAGGCCGAGGACTTGGGCGTGTCGATGGCGTGAAGCGGCACCGGCACGAGCGTGTTGGAGAGCGCGGAAAGGTCGAAGAAGACCGCTTCCGGGCAGTTCGGCAGGAGCATCGCCACGCGGTCGCCGCGTACAAGCTCGGAGCGGGCTGCAAAGGCATGGCGCCAGGCATGAACGTGGTCGTAGACATTCTTGAAGGTGAGGTCCTTCCAGGACTTGGACGCATTGTCGTAGACCTTGTAGGCCACGTCGTCGGGCCTGACCGTCAGATGGTGCGTCAAAAGTTCGGGAATCGTCGTAAGGACGTCAAGCGCCTTGATGCGATCATGGGCGATGTTGGGATTGGAGCTCACTGTATTAAATCCTGTTCGAATCGTGTGACCGTCTTCAGCGATTAAGGGCCCGGCGGGTGTTTCGGGCGACGGAGGACGGCTGCCTGACTTTACCGTCAGAGTTCGGTGCCGGAAGTGCACATCCGGCGCAATGAATTAATTTTAGGACAACCCCCATCTGTTTGTGATCAGGGTCATCCGTGTGGATGATGTTCGGACGAAAGAGATGGTTGAAGAAAAAAATCTACAAAATGCGTATTTATACGGATAAAAATGGGGTTTTGTAGAGCACATGACGCCGTCATAAGAAAATCAAATTTGTATGAACATGTTGATTTTAAGTGCTGAAAACCGCACGGGAAGCCGATTTGAGAACATTTGCAACCTGAGGTAAATGCGAGTAACTTTATCTCCGTAGCAAAAAGAAACGAAAGTTCATTGCTCCTCCTCAAACGCTGATTAATGATGTGGTTGGTCCTGCCTCGTTAATACTCTGCGTTCCTCTGCTAGGGGGCTGATTGGAATTGAAAGGGAGTTCCGATCAGCCCCTTTAGTTTGTCCGTTTTTCCGTATCTCCTCCTTCCGTTCCCCATCTTCACCCGCCTTGCTGCAGACGCTCGTGCCTCTGCATGCTTCATTCACGCTTTTCAACACGTTGCCGTGCATTTTCCGAGCCATTGGAAGCCGCTCCGGGCCGATTCGTGCCTGCCTGGTGCCGATGCGCCGGCGGAGACACGGAATCCCGGGCATTGTCATGCCTTGGTGCTTCGATTTCAGGTGCGCCGCTCTCAGAAGGGGGCGGGCGTGCCGCATGGCTGCGGCATGTGGGGAGGTCGGCCTTTCGATTGACAATAAAAGAGAACGGCCGGTGCGCATAAAGTGTGCAATTGGTTGCAAATCACTTCAATGAAATGTAAAGTAGCGGTTGTTTTCTTGATAATTATCATGCTTTGGTTCGATTTTTGGCCCCGTCGACTGTGTTTTTGAAGCGAAATTCGTTCTTTTTCTCGCCTGAAGAGTCGTTTTTACCTCTCAGGTACTAGGCAGTATCTCGTACGTAAAGATACGCAATTTTTGTTTGCGGGTGCGGTGAGCCGAATCGGACAAAGTGACTAGGCTGAAAAAAATCCAAAAAAAACCCGCAACATACGCGTTGCGGGTGAAAAAACTGTCAAGGCATACTTGCTTGCATCGGAAAAACTCGGTCTTGCCGATGCAGCCCCTCGGACGCCGAAGACAGGAGTCTGATGATGTCTGCGGACGCTCTCTACGCACAAACGAAAGCTCCGGTTAGGCAGAACCATCCGACTAGGGCTAATTCTACTCAGACTGTCAATTTCATGTACTAGGTAAACCCCTAAGAGGTTTTATGTGGTCCTGATTGCAAGTGCGGATGCATCTTCTCAAGCCCTAGCATGCAGGCATTTCACTCGCAGAGCCGGCCGAAGAGGGCGGGCGCTCATTCGACGGCCTCCCCCAAAAGGATAGGTGCGGCTTTTGATTCTCTTTGCTATAGTCAATAAACACTGTTCTACAGGACACCACAATACCTCGTGGTGGGAATGGTGCAGACATACTATATATAGTGTTTCGGCCTAATAAGACAAGAAGATAGTGGAGATGCAAATGGAGATCTGCGAACGGTTTGCCGGCAAGCACATCGTCAAGCGAAACGGCAGCGTGATGCCCTTTGACAGCAGGAAGATTGTGAGTGCGGTCACGCGTGCGGGCAAGGCTACGGGCGAGTTCGGCGAAGAAAAGGCCGAAGAACTCGTCAAGGCGTATGTGCTGCCTCGTCTTGACGAGGTGCCGATGCTGACCATCGAGATCGTTCAGGACGCCGTCGAGCACGGTCTCTTCGAGGCCGGCTGTTTCAAGACGCTTCGCGCCTACATTGTCTATCGTGAAACCCGCACGAAGGCTCGTGACGCGAAGCAGAGCTGGGTCAATGTTGAAACCTCCATCAACGAGTACCTTGACCAGATCGACTGGCGCGTCAATGCAAACGCCAATCAGGGCTATTCGCTCGGCGGCCTGATACTCAATGTTTCCGGCAAGGTGATGGCCAACTACTGGCTCAACTTCATTTATCCGCCGGAAGTTGGCCGTGCGCATCGCGAGGCCGATCTGCACATTCACGATCTTGACATGCTCTCGGGCTATTGCGCGGGCTGGTCGCTGAGAACGCTCCTCAACGAAGGCCTCAACGGCGTTCCCGGCAAGGTTGAGGCCGGCGCCCCGAAGCATCTGTCGTCGGCTACCGGCCAGATCGTCAACTTCCTCGGCACGATGCAGAATGAATGGGCCGGCGCCCAGGCCTTCTCGAGCTTCGACACCTATCTTGCCCCGTACATTCGAAAGGACAATCTTCCTTATAAGGAAGTGCTCCAGTGCATTCAGGAACTCATCTACAACCTGAACGTTCCCAGCCGCTGGGGCACGCAGACGCCCTTTACGAATCTGACGTTCGACTGGACGTGTCCGGAAGACCTTCGCGCCGAGCATCCGGTGATCGGCGGCGAGACGATGCCGTTCACCTACGGCGAGCTTCAGGCCGAGATGGACATGATCAATCAGGCCTATATCGAGGTGATGCTCAAGGGCGATGCCAAGGGCCGCGTTTTCACGTTCCCGATTCCGACGTACAACATTACTCCCGACTTTGATTGGGACAGCCCCAATGCGATGAGGCTCTTCGACATGACGGCCCGCTATGGCCTGCCGTATTTCCAGAACTTCATCAACTCCGAGCTCAAGCCCAACATGATCCGCTCGATGTGCTGCCGTCTGCAGCTCGATCTTCGCGAGCTTCTCAAGCGCGGCAACGGCCTCTTCGGCTCCGCTGAGCAGACGGGCTCGCTCGGCGTCGTGACGATCAATTGCGCTCGCCTGGGCTATGCCTTCAAGGGGGATGAGGAAGGGCTTCTGCGCCGCCTTGACTATCTGCTTGAGCTTGCAAAGACGAGCCTGGAGATCAAGCGCAAGGTTATTCAGCGTCACATCGATCAGGGCCTCTTCCCGTATACGAAGCGCTACCTCGGCACGCTTCGCAACCATTTCTCGACGATCGGCGTCAACGGCTTCAATGAAATGATCCGAAACTTCACCGACGATCGCGAGGACATCACGACCGAATGGGGGCATGAGTTTGCGATTCGCCTCCTTGATCATGTGCGCGCCCGCCTCGTCGAATTCCAGGAAGAGACGGACCACATGTACAACCTCGAGGCAACGCCGGCCGAAGGCACGACCTATCGATTCGCCAAGGAGGACCGCAAGCGCTTCCCGGGCATTCTGCAGGCCGGCACGCCTTCGAATCCGTACTACACCAACTCGTCCCAGCTTCCGGTCAACTTTACGGACGACCCGTTTGAGGCGCTCGAGCGCCAGGATGACCTGCAGCGCAAGTACACGGGCGGCACGGTGCTTCACCTCTACATGAATGAGGCGGTTTCCTCGCCCGAAGCCTGCCGAGACCTCGTGCGCCGCACGCTCACGCGCTTCCGCCTGCCGTACATCACGGTGACGCCGACGTTCTCGATCTGCCCGAAGCACGGGTATCTTTCGGGGCGCCACGACTTCTGCCCGAAGTGCGACGCGGAGCTTCTAGCGAAGAAGCGCGCGAAGGCTGCGAAGGAAAACGCCTGAGCAATTTTTCTCTTATTAGAGAGGAGTATTAAAAATGACGAACGAAATCAAGAAGGATGTTGAACTCACGAACGAAGAGCGCCAGCCCTGCGAAGTCTGGACCCGCGTGATGGGCTACCATCGTCCGGTGCAGTCCTTCAATACAGGCAAGAAGGGCGAGTTCGCCGAACGCGTCTGCTTCACGGAAAAACGTGCGGCGGAACACGACTGCAAGTGCGAAAAGGCTCAATAAGCTCGCATGAACGATCTCAACCATGAAAGGCCCGCGGCTTCGGAACTGAAGATTGCGGGCCTCACGCCCTTTACGACCATCGACTATCCGGGCAAGCTCTCGGCGGTGGCGTTCGTGCAGGGATGTCCCTGGAAGTGCGTCTACTGTCAGAACAGCTGGATGCAGCCGCGAAGCTTTGATCCCGGGCTTGAGCACTCGTCCTGGGAGGCGTTGGCGTCTCTTCTCAAGCGGCGGCACGGACTGCTCGACGCGGTCGTCTTTTCGGGCGGCGAACCCTGTTTGGATCCGGCGCTGCCGGCCGCCGTTCGCGAAGTGAAGGGGATGGGATATCTCGTCGGCCTTCATACGGGCGGCAGCTATCCGGCGAGGCTTGCGGAGGTGCTGCCCAATCTTGACTGGGTCGGACTTGACGTCAAGGCGGTGCCGGGCGACGGCGCGCATTGGGCGCGCGTGACCGGCGTGGAGAATTCGTCTCAAAAGTGGGCCGAGAGCCTTGATCTCCTTGTTGCTTCGGGCGTGTCCTTCGAATGCCGCACGACGGCGCATCCCGATTTCTTCGAGGAAGGCCGCCTGGTTGAAGCGGCTGCCTTTCTCAAGGCGAGAGGCGTGAAGGAATTCGCGCTTCAAATCTGCCGCAAGCCGCCGGGACTTATTTCACGCTTCGGTCCCGTCGATCCTGCCTGGCCGTCCGAGCCCGTGCTCAAGACGCTCCGCGAGAGCTTCGAGCGCTTTACGCTCAGGCGCGATTGAAGCAATGACATAAAAAAAGACCTCGCCGATGCGAGGTCTTTTTCCATGAAGCCGGTGAAGGCGTCAATTATTCTTCTTCTTCCAGAAGACTCTGATCGTTGACGATTTCCTTGAAGTACGTGCCGGCGATGAACTTCGGCTTGCGGACGGCCGGAATGCGGATGGCTTCGCCCGTGGAGGGGTTGCGGCCCGTGCGCGGAGCGCTTTCAACAGCGCGGAAAGTGCCGAAGCCGATCAGCGTGACGGATTCGCCGGCCGTGACGGCGGACATGATTTCTTCGAAAACGCTGACGACGATGCGGTCGGCTTCAGCCTTGGAAATGCCGTTGCGTTCGGCAACGCAGTCTACGAGCTCGAGACGATTCATTTGAAAACTCCTGATGGTCATCCCGTCTCCGTCGGTGGAAGGACGCGGGCGGGGATTTGAATTTTGATGGTTGGACGGAATGATCCGAAAGATGCCTTTGTGGGTGACTCAAGAGGGTAGAAAATGAAAATACCGTGCTTGCAGCCGAAAAGGAACAGCAGAGGGATTCCGCATTCCTGCATTTTACCGAGGCGCAGGGAAAAGGTAAACCCGAGCAAAAACCCTGCCCCGCAGAGAAAATGGCGGGATTGTCTGCCAGAGGTGTCGACTATGTACGGCGCGGTAAAATCCTAAGCAATTGATATTTAATGGGAAAAATGAAAATGCTCCATTAATCCTTGTGTCACAGTCAAGTTGAAGTCTTTGATGATTGACATGATTCGTTATAGGTGAAAACACTTGTTTGGGAAAATGCAAATCCGGTTTGTCGGATGGGTTTGTCTGTGCAAGTGCGAACAACAAGCGTATTAGGGAAAGTCCTATAACACTTTCGAGGTATGTGACTGCGTTAAGTTTTCACCAAAGGTTGATTTGATCCGCCTCATGATCGGCAAATCCGCCTATAACGAAGAAAAATGTGAATATCTCAGTATTCTCCCTGTGGCAGAATGATCTTGTCAGCTCCTGCTGATGATTTTTTGCGGAATGAAGTCCGTAGAAAGTCCTTTGGTTGTTTTTGGTCAGGCTCCTTGTCCTGCAAGGATCCTGACCTTTTTGTTGGGGTTTCGATCAGCGGGTTTGGCGCGGGATGAGTGTCTCTACGAGCGCTCTAGGGGT
>JAXZEJ010000352.1:0-4569 GCA_037424205.1 bacterium
GAATTAATCCACGGGCTCCTACCCGATTGGTCGGGATGGGCACGTTCTAAAAAGGCGGTTGGATGGAATGAAATATCAATTACGTGAAACGGTATCGGTTGTGTTGAAAGTGACGGAAAATTTAGGATTGTTGCACGAGAACAACAGAATTTTAGTGAGATCTGATTCGTTAGGGATTATCCCAAGGCTGTACGCAAACGCCTCGCCTGCAGCTGTTCCTGTTAATTCTGTAATTTATGAACAGAATTTTTAATCGAACTTGAAGAGTCATTCTTGTGAGAATAAACACAGGTTCTCACGGACCAATGACCAGAAGCGGTCAAGGACTACCAAAACCGCTTCTTTTTCGGCAGCGCCTCCAAGGACAAGACTGCCGGCTTGCCGAAGCATTTCACCAGAATGATGCTCGGCAAATTAATGAGGATACAAATCATGTTCAAGAAGACTCTCGCTGCTGTCGCCGTTCTTGGCGCCTTCGCTGGTTCTGCTTTCGCTGCTGACGTCACGCTCTATGGTGTGGTTGACCTTGGCCTTAACTGGACTCGTGTTGACAACGGCACGGCTACCGACACCTTCTCCATGGCCAGCGGCCAGAACTCCGGTTCCCGCATCGGCTTCAAGGGTGTTGAAGATCTCGGCAATGGCTACAAGGTCGGCTTCAATCTCGAAAACGCCTTCAATGCCGACGATGGCTCTCTCGATAAGAAGGGCCGTTTCTTCCATCGTGAATCCCTCCTGTTCGTCCAGACCCCGTTTGGTGAATTCAGTGCCGGTCGTACCGGTGGTCTTGATGCCGGTACGGGTCGTTACAACCTGATGGGTTCCGGTGCTCTTGCCATGGGCACGGGCCTGGACAACGTTGCCAAGACCAGCAAGATCTTCCTCGCCCAGGGCGACCGCATGGACAACACGCTCACCTACAAGTCCCCGAACTTCGCCGGCTTTAATGTCTATGCTCAGGCTTCTCTGAAGAAGGACAATACGGATAAAACTGAGGGTGCCACCGAAGGTTCTTCCGACGCCGACCGCTACTACGCTGTTGCTGTGAGCTACAAGGCCGCAGGTCTTGGTGCTGGTCTCGTTGTCAGCGAAACCGACTGGAGTTGCCTGGCGGTCAGCGATGCTGATGACGACCAGTTCGTGGTGTCCGGCTATGTCAACTACGACTTCGGCATGGTTAAGCCCATGGTTGCCGTTCAGTACTTTGACCAGGGCAAGGAAAGCCTGAATAAGGGCTATGGTGTTGTGGCCGGTGCCACCGCTCCGCTCGCTGGCGGTCTTGCCAAGGTTCAGGTTGGCTACAACGACTATGAAAACGTTAAGGTTAGCGCGAACGACGGCAACAACTGGCTGGTTGGTGCTACCTACGAATATCCGCTCTCCAAGCGCACGAAGGTCTATACGGCTGCCGGCTACACGCAGGAAAAGTCTACGACCGCTGGTGTTGAATCCAAGACCAAGACGACTGAAGTCATGGCTGGCCTCGTCCACACGTTCTAATTTCTGTCCGTTCGCATAGAACAGCAGTTTGATTGAACAAATCGCCCCGGATTCCGCAAGGAACCCGGGGCGATGTCATTGGATCTTCGCCTAATGAAATCCAAGAAAAAGGCAGCGTTCCTCGCGGGAGCACTGCCTTCATTTGTTTGCGGACGGGCTGTTACTTCACGCGGTCGAAATAGCCGGATAATTCGTCAACAAGCTCGATCTTAAGAGATTCAGCTTCGCTGCGAAGCTTCTGTTTCAGGCCTTTGGCGAGCACTTCAAGCGCGGTCTCATCCGTGACGGAACGCTTCTCTACATGAAGAACCGGCGTCCGGCCGTCCGGGAACCTGCAGCGGAACCTCAGTCCCTCAAGGCTTGGAGTTTCCTGCATGACGGCTTCCACGGCCGCCTCGGCGCCTGCCGCAAAGGTCAGATCCTTGCCGAGAGGCTTGATGCCGTAGGGAAAGCGCGTGAGCAGACAAGGTCTGGCCATTTGGCCCGGATTGGCAAAGCCGAGCTTCGCGCCGATTTCGCGAATTTCCGGTTTGCTGATGTCGGCTTCGGCCAGGGGCGAGTGTATGCCGAGCTCTTCCAGAGCCTTGCGGCCCGGACGATAGACGGCAAGGTCGGAATGGTTGGTGCCGTCGCAAAGCGGAACGTCGCCTGAAATCCTAAGGAGGTTCGAGAAGATGTGATGCTTGCAGACGTAGCAGCGCAGGCGTCCGGCGGCGGCAAGATCCGGCATGTCTGCGGGATCGAGCTGCACGATTTCGGCTTCGAGACCCATGTCCCGGGCTTCACGCACGGCTTCTTCGGTTTCGGCGGGCGCTATGTGCGGGCCGGTGACATGAAGAAGCCTCACCTTGAAGCCTGCGAGCTTGGCAAAAAAGGAAAGAAAGCGGCTGTCAAGACCGCCTGAGTAGGCGATCGTGACGCGGCCGTCCTTGGAGGCGGCGGAAAGCCTGGCTGCGAGCCGTTCCAGCCTCGGATCATCAAATGCCATTTTCATGATGACGATGGTAAAAGATCATTATTCGGCAGCGGGAATCGGCTGTCCGAAGGCCATGAGGGTGCCGTTGGCAACGCCTTCGAACACCTTGGGCGTGAAGACGGTGACGTGGTCGGTGACGATCATTTCGGGCCATCCGCCGAACTTGGCGCCAAGTCCAATCAGAACGCCGAGACCGGTGGGCGTCACGGGCTCGCCCTCGCCGGACCACGGACGAACGGCGACGCCGTCGAGCATGGCATAAAGAGACGGAGCGGGATAGGGCACCACGCCGTGGGCGCAGTTGACGGTGCCGTCGGTCATGGGGAGCGGGCTCGCCACGATCATGCGCGGATCGATCGTCGTCATGAAGTCGGCGATGAGGCCGACGGCGATGATGTTGGCCATGCGGCCCACTTCATGGAAGTGAACGTGGTCGGGCGTCGTGCCGTGCACGCGTGCTTCGGCGCAGGCTATCACGTTCCAGATCGCAGCGGCCCTGGCCTTGGCTTCGTCGGAGAGCGTGCTCGCTTCGTAGTAGCGGAGGATGTCGGCGGGCGTTCGGTGCGCATGCTCATGAGGCGTATGGATCATGAGCGTGTGGCCGAGAATGCCGTTGACGGATCGCGGACCGAAGTCGAAGCGGGCTTCGAGTTCGGGAAAGCGCATCTGCATGTACGCTTCGGCCGTGCCGGCGGTCTGGCCCGTCAGGGCGAGAAGACCGGCGAGGAAGGCGTTGGCGTTGAAGCCCGCATGAATGCGGACGGTAAGAATCGGATGATTGAAAAGATCGGACATGCCTTGACTCCGGGTCATCGTGCCGTGCGCACGGATTCGAGAAGGGTGAGAACGCGGGCGGCGGCGCATGCGGCGCCGTAGCCGTTGTCGATGTTCATGACGCCGACGCCCGGGGCGCAGGAGGCGAGGCAGCTCGACAGAGCCGTGCGGCCGCCTTCGGCGATGCCGTAGCCGACAGACGTGGGAACGGCAAAGATGGGCTTTGAGGTCAGTCCGCCCATGACGCTTGCAAGCGCAGCGTCAAGGCCCGCGCAGACGACGACGGCGTCGCCTTCGTTGATGGCGTCCTTGGCGGCTTCGATGCGCCAGAGGCCTGCGACGCCGCAGTCTTCAAAGAGACGGACGGTCCAGCCGAGGTACTCGAGGGTTCGGGCGACTTCGCGCGTCACAAAGCCGTCGGCCGTGCCGGCGGAGACGACGGAGACCAGCCCCGTTTCGTGCTTCGGACAGGTGCGGTGCCAGGCTGTTCGTGAAAGGGGATCGTAGTCGTAGGCGCTGCGAAGCGCTTCGGGGATGCGGCTCCAGACGGCTTCGGAAAGACGGGTGAAGAGAATGGGCTTTTCTTCGTCGGACGAAAAGCGCTCGAGAAGCGTCATGAGCGCATCAAGGCTCTTGCCTTCGCAGAAGACGGCTTCGGGAAGTCCGATGCGGACGTCGCGGTCGATGTCGAAGCGAATGTTGTCGGGCATGCTGGATGATGAACAAGGACACAGGGATGAAAAAACCTGCCGGACCGCGGGGGCGCCGGCAGGTGCCTGACGGGCAGCCGGGGGAGGCGGGCGCCCGATCGGATCGGGCGCGGGCAACCCCAGTATGTCCGATTATTCCACGCGGGGCACCGTGAGGGAGCCTTCGGGCATCAGGATCATGTCGGGCGCATCGCCGACATACTGCTTGGCGATTTCCAGGGCTTCCTCGACCGTGTCGACGGCAGCCGTGAAGAGCATGTCCTTGGCGAGCTGGCGGTCAAGGCTCGTCACGAGGATGTAGCGGGCCTTTTCGATCGGGCGCGTAATGGCGTAGGCTTTGTTGGCGCCGATCTTGAAGTTGGCTTCGAGCTCGGCCTTGATGGCGGCCGGCGTCTTGAGACGGCGGAAGGTTTCTTCGAGCACCTTGGAGCCGGAGCCTTCCTCGCAGTCGGCAAGCAGAATCACGACGCCGTCCTTCCTGACGGCGCAGGAGGCGTTTTCCATCGTCTTCTGCATCTGGTAGACGTTGATGTCCTTCGGATAGCCGCCGCAGGAGACGATCACCATGTCAGCGAGCTTCGGAATGACGCAGCCGTAGACTTCGTCCAC
>JAXZEJ010000353.1:0-1346 GCA_037424205.1 bacterium
TGCGCATGGCAGGCAGGCGGGAAACCATGGCGGCGGTGAGCTGAAAGTCGCGTCCCTCCATGGCCGGGAAGAAGCCGGTCTTCTGAACGGGATCCTTGCCCCAGCCCGTGATGGCCGTGGCCGGACCGACGCCGGAGCCGGCAGGGATGTCGATGTGGCCGTTGACCATGGCGGCGCCGCCGATCATGCAGTGATCGCCCACGGAAGTGGAGCCGGCAATGCCGACGCAGGCAGCCATCACGACATGGCGGCCGATGCGGTCGTTATGGCCGAGCTGGATCTGGTTGTCAAGCTTGGTGCCCTCGCCGATCACGGTGTCCTCAAGCGCGCCGCGGTCGATCGTGGTGCCGGCGCCGACCTCAACGTCGTCGCCGATGATGACGCGGCCCACCTGCGGGATCTTGATCCATTCGCCCTTGAAGGGCGCAAAGCCGAAGCCGTCGCCGCCGATCACGCAGCCGGGCTGGAAGATGCAGCGGTTGCCGACGATCGTGCCGCGTTCAAGCACGCAGTTCGGATAAAGAAGGCAGTCCTCGCCCACAACCGTTCCTTCGCCCACAACGGCGCCTGTCTTGACGACGGTGCGGGCGCCCACGCGTGCACCGCGGCGCACGACGGCAAGCGCCTCGATCGTAGCGGTCGGATCCACTTCGGCGCCCTCCTCGACGAAGGCGCGCAGGTGAATGCCGGCAGGCGTCTCCACATGGAAGAGAATCTGAGAGGCGAACGCAAAGAAGGCGTAGGGATTGTCGCAGACGAGCACGGCGCGGCCGGCATCTTCGGAGCCGAAAAGCGCGGCGACGTCCTGCTCGCGCATGATGAGGAGCGAGGCCTTGGAAGCCTTCATCGCCTCGGCGTAGGCTGCGTTCGTAAGGAAGGCCATGTCGCCTTCGCCCGCCGCCTGCGGCGGCATGAAGCGGGAGACTTCGGCGCATTCGCCCAAGAGGCGCATAACAAGCCTTCCGCGGCTCATCTCGGAAACACGGGCAATCAGATCGGAAACGGCATAACGCGGCAGATTATCGGCCATAACGGCTCCTCAGTTTGTTGTTGATCGTTGTCTTTTGGAGAAGCGAACGGGCCCGAGGCCCGTTCATTCGTGTCTTTACTTCTTCTGCGGCTTAACGTCGGCATCAAGCGCCTTCATCACACGGTCCGTGATGTCGACCTTGGAGCTGGCATAGAAGAATTCGTAGAGCACCAGGTCGAACTTCTCCTTCTCGGCGATCTGCTGGATGATGCGGCCGGCGCGGCCCTGCAGCAGAAGCACCTCTTCATTCCGGCGCTGGTTGAACTCGTCGCGCGCCTCGCGGCTGCGGCGGGCGACGTCGCGCTCCATCTCGGCG